>JAYTVF010000219.1:0-21647 GCA_043744155.1 Acidimicrobiia bacterium
ACAACCGTCCCGGCCATGTCGGTCAAGGTGACCGTGACACCGTTGGCACCACGGGCTGGGGCTTCGTCCTGGAAACCGTTGTGGTTATCGTCGAACCAAACGTAATCACCCAACGACACCGGTGCGAACAGGCCGAGATCCAACGACGGATCGTATTGACCGAGAATCAGGGTGACCGGAGCAGTCGTGAGACCGTCGGAATCGATCGTGTCATCCGAACCACGATTGGTCGGGGCGATGACGAAACCGGCCGGCAGGTTGGAGAACACCACCTGATACGACCCGGCCGGCAGGTTCGCGAACCCGTAGCTACCATCGGCGCCGGTGGTCTGCGGCGTGATCGGATTCCCGGCGATATCGGTCGTGATGACGGTGCCGGTCGAATCCTGCAACGTCACGGTGACACCCGGAACACCCGGCTCGCCCGAGTCCTGCAGACCGTTGCGGTTCAGGTCAACCCACACGAGGTTACCGACGGCGGCCCCGCCGACGATACCGAGATCCAACGTCGGGTCATGCTGGCCAGACGCCAGCGTGGTTGTCGCCGTCGTCATCCCGTCCGAGTCCTTGGCATGGTCGGTGCCCTGGTTCGTCGCCGTCGGCACCTTCAACGACGGCAGGCCAGAGAACGACACCTTGTAGGTACCGGGCTTCAAGTTTGTGAAGCTGT
This sequence comes from Acidimicrobiia bacterium, assembly GCA_043744155.1. Taxonomy (GTDB): domain Bacteria; phylum Actinomycetota; class Acidimicrobiia; order Acidimicrobiales; family Ilumatobacteraceae; genus JANMCE01. The sequence continues at coordinate 671 of JAYTVF010000219.1, forward strand.
AGGCACCCAACGCATCGGTCGTCTTCGGCATGATCGCCGTGCCCGACGCGTCGGTCGTGACCGGGAACCCGGCCGCGTCCAACAGTGTCGCCGTAACACCGGACACACCTGACTCGCCTACATCTTGGATGCCGTTGGCGTTCGCGTCGAGCCACACAAAGTCGCCCAACGACGCAGGCTTGAAGACGCCGAGATCCAACGTGAGATCCGATTGGTTCGGCGCGAGCGATGTTGTCGCGGTGGTCACACCATCAGAATCGATTGCGTCGTCAGACCCGATGTTGGAATCTGTTGCCACGTATCCGGCGGGGAGCGTGAAGCGCACCTTGTAGGTACCGGGCAACAGGTTGGCGAACAGGTACGCACCCGAAGCCGGGGTGGTGATCGGCGCGATGGCCACACCATCGGCGTCGGTCGTCACCGGGTTACCGGACGCGTCGAGCAAGGTGACCGTCGCTCCCAATACACCGGGCTCACCCGAATCTTGGATGCCGTTGCCGTTCAGGTCTTCCCACACCCGGTTCCCGAGCATGGATGACGCAAACAGTCCGAGGTCAAGGGTCGGGTCATCGGCCCCCGACGCCAACACCGTCGACGTCGCCGTGAGGCCGTTCGAGTCATTGGCTGTCGTGGAGCCAGCGGCGTTGGTCTTTGTCGGACCGAAACCGGTCGGCAGGGTGGAGAACACCACCTTGTACTGGCCGGGCTTCAGATTCGTGAACGAGTAGTACCCGGCATTGCCGGACCCGTCGTTCGCGGTCAGCTTCGGCGCGATCGGGTTGCCCGACAGATCCGACGTAAACGGCGTGCCTGCCATATCCGTCAGCGTGGCGGTAACCCCGTTCACGCCGCGAGCGCCCGCCTCGTCCTGGATGCCGTTGTGGTTGTCGTCGAACCAGACGTAGTTACCCAACGAGACCGGCTTGAAGAACCCGGAATCGAGTGTCGGGTCGGCGCCGCCAGCGGCCATCACCGTCGAGGTTGCCGTTGCGCCGTTGGAGTCGACCGTCGGGTCAGCACCCTGCCCAACCGGGGAACCAAAATAGCCGGCCGGTGCCGCGAACGACACCTTGTACTGGCCGGGCAACAGATTCCCAAATGTGTACAGACCAGTCGACGACGTGATGATCGGCGCGATCGCCGTGCCGTACGCATCAACGGTGACCGGGTTACCCGACATGTCGAGCAACGTCACCTTCGCGCCCGCTAAGCCGGGTTCACCCGAATCTTGGATGCCGTTGGCGTTGAGGTCTTCCCACACAAGATTCCCGACCGAAACCGGTGCGAACAGGCCCAAATCCAGCGTCGGATCATTCGCACCAGACACCAACACCACCGACGTTGCCGTGAGCCCGTTCGAATCATTCGCAGTGGTCGAACCCGCCGCGCTCGTGACGGTCGCTGCGAATCCGGAAGGCAACGTGGAGAACACCACCTTGTACTGACCGGGCAACAAGTTCGTGAACTGGTAGAACCCAGGATTCGCCGACCCGTCGTTCGCGGTCATTACCGCAGCAACCGTGACACCTGACGCATCCGTCACCGCCGCACCGGCCATGTCCGTCAACGTCGCGGTCACACCATTCACACCACGGGCAGCGGCCTCATCCTGGACGCCGTTGCGGTTGTCATCGAACCACACGTAGTTCCCGAGCGAGGCTGGCTGGAAGAAGCCAAAATCGGCGGTCAGATTCGACCGGCTATCCGCCGCTGCCGTACCGGTCGTCGAACCGGCACCATACGTACCGGGATTCATTTCGCCTGTCGGCATACCCGCACCCAAGATGACGGCAGCCGACCGGACACCAGAGGCAGCCGGTGTTGCCGTGTCGATACCGTGATCGGTCTTTTCGTCACCGGTCGCAAAGGTCGACGCGGAACCGGTCGATGAGGACCACCCAGCGAGCACGCCAGCCAGCGCGAAGTTGGGGGCCGCTACAACGGGCACATAGGAGCCGGCGAGGAGACCGTCGAAGCGGTAGTAACCAGTCGAGTCGGTCACGACGGTGGCAATCGCGGTTCCGGTCGGGTTTCCCGCGCCGTCAGCTGCGAACAACTGCATCGTCACGTCGGCAATCCCGGTTTCGGAACCGTTCTCTGTGCCGGAGTTGTCGGTGTCGTTCGACACCCGGTTGCCAACGCTGTAGTGCGGCGCTGTCGTGAGTGACGCCTCGCTGTCGTTGTTTGTCGCCGACGCAACCGTGTCCGTCGCAGCCGTAGGCGGCGTGCCGAGGGTGATACTTTCGGGTACGTCCCCGGTTGCGGGAGAAACGTAGGCGACGTTCTTCAGGCCGGTCAGGTCGGCGACACCACCGTCGACAACGGCATTCACCGTGAGCGTCGCAGTGGCACCGACGGCGAGGGCCGTGCCGTTCGTACAGGTCACCGACCCCACCGACGGAGCGGGGCAGGTGAAGTCGGTGCCCGTCGCGGCGGTCGCGGCGTAGGACAAACCAGTCGGGAGGAGGTCGGTCAGCGACCAGCCAGCCTTCGCGATGCCAGGGCCAATGTTCGTGGCGACCAGCGAGTAGGTGACGGTGGAACCGGGAACGTAAAGGCCCGACGAGGTCACCGACTTCACGACCGCCAGGTCGATTGGTTGGTAGAGACCAAAGTCGATCGTCAGATTCGATCGATCATCGGGAGCTTCGCCTGTCGGGTTTAGCGTCGCCACGTTCGTCTCGCCGGTGGGCTGCAGGCTTGCGCCGAGAGACACCTTGGCGGTGGCCAATCCGCCTGGGTCGACCGATATGGCACCAAGCAGGGCGTCAAGGCCGTGGTCTTTGCTGTCAACATCGGTCGCTCCGGTCCAGTTCGTGGCACCAGCCGAGGAAACAAAACCTGCTAACGGTCCGGCGGCCGCGAAGTTCGACGCGATGACCACAACGACGTAGTCACCCGGCACCAGACCGTCGAAGCGGTAGAAACCCCCGCTTATGGTCGTCGCCGACTGGACGGCGGCTCCTGTCGCAGCACCGGCAGCATTGGCTTCGAACAGCTTCACGGTCACCCCGTCGACACCGGCCTCGGTCCCGTTGATGATGCCGTCATTGGCCACGCCACCGGCACCCGCGCCGTTGTCGATCCAGACCCGGTTGCCGAGGCTGTAGACCGGGGCGGTGACCTCGATAGATGCACCATCATGGTCATCCTCGTCACCGTTGGTGCCGGTGACCGATTGGTCGGTGTACGGGCCGACCTGCTCCCCGTAGCGGTTCCCGTTCACCGAATCCGGTATGGAGTCGATGTCGATCAGGTTGCCGCCGACGGCGGAGATTTCCGCAAAGTTGAAGTAGTGCCCGGCTGGGGGTAGCTGTGTCGCTGGCTTGTAGCCGGCATCGATCGTATGGTCGACATCTCCCGCCGCACCAAGCGTTAGCAGCACCGTCCCGCTCGTCGGGTTCGGATCCGAGTCACGTCGGTCCGTACCACCGATCGACGGAACTGCCGGATTGCCCGGAGCCAGCGGCACCTGGTTGTCGGACGCGTCGTTCGTCGTCAGCACAAGCCCGGCAGTAGCGGTCGGGAACGTGAGGGTCACGGTCGTGCCCGGCTTTAGCCACGCAAGGTCGTACTTGACATTCGTTCCGACAGCATCCACCGCACCGACATTCGCGTCACGAGCGTTCGAGAAGTAATAGCGACCCTGCGAGTCGGTCGTGACCGTCGCCGTATGGCCACCAGACCCATCATCGACAGTGACGCTCACACCGGCGATGGCCGGTTCACCTGGGTCTTGAATGCCGTTGGCGTTGGCATCTCGCCACACACGGTTGCCGATCTCGATCGGGGCCATGTCACACATCACCTCGATGTCAGCCATGCCACCGCCCTTGCCGAACCCCGAGCCGAACGTGGCATCGTTGCCGATTTCGAAGGCCTTGTCGGCCGAGCCATCGTCCAGGTTCATCCAAAACACGCCAGCCGAGTTGACGGTGAGAGGATCACGCATGGTCGTGAGGACGTATCGCGTGCCCGGCTTCACGGCCAGCGCACCGTAGGCGCTCTCGTCGAAGTCACCCTGGTCGTCGAAGAACCATTCGGTCTGCCCACCGGTGTTCCCAGGCCCGCGCGGGCCCTGGCGGTACCCGGGGCCCGCACCCGTCGGGAACGAACCTCCGACACCCTTCGGAGGGGTGGAATCCGTCGTAATCCGGCCTCCGCAAGTGGACGATACCGACGCGTTACCCGCGACGGCAGGCGGGACCGGTGCTTCCGCCGACCACGTACCGCTGGAGAAGCAAACGCGTTGAATGTCGCCAACAGTATTGCCGCCACCGAAGCCGAATGGTCCGTTGTCGTCGCCTTCTACTTGACGTTCGCCGACGATGATGTCATCTCCGTCAAACTGGAGATCACCGATCATTGACCCGGCGACTCCGCCTGGCACGCGATACATGGTCGGCCATTGCGCAATGTACGAACCCGCAGCGACGGAGTAGATGTTGAAGGAAGGACCAGACGTCGGAGTCGATGCGTACGCAGTCCAGTCACACATCACGCCGACGAACAGACCGGCGTTCAAGCCCGACTTCTTCCAGCCGAGCCCGAACGGATTCGCCTTCGGAGCCGAGCACCTCGCAGGCAGAATCGTGGTGAAATCAAGCGACTTCACCCATGAGCCGTTCGCGGTACCGTCGACGTTCAGGGCCAATTGGTACAGGCTTTTGTCGTTGAAGTTCGTCACATACAACGTTCGATGGTCGCCGGAGAGCTCTAGGTCGCCAAGCGACACCTCCCCGATGAGGGCACTGGCAGCCTTCCCGTCGCTAGAACTCGATAGTGGGTTGGTGCCCGCGTTCGGAACGGACGGGAACGAAACGACCGTGGGTGCCGCCGGATTCGACATGTCGATGCGATACACCCCGCCGATGCCACCCGGGCCAAAACCGTAGTCTGGTCCAAGGTTGGGATAACCGGCACATGGTGTGGCCAGGGTCCAAGCCGAGCAGACCGCGTCGACTTTCAGGTAGGCGCTGGCATAGATGCTCCTCGACTCCGGTCGCCAGGCGACACCATAGATCGGGCCGGTCTGGGTCATTGTCGACACCTGCGAGATGGCGGGTTGGTACGAAGAAGCGGGGCGACCGCCACCGAAGGATCCCGTGGGCCCGGCCAGGGAGGTGGATGTCGCACCGGACAGCCCGTTCCCGCCGGTACCGGTGTAGCCGCTGTTGTAACCGAACGTGCTCAGCGTGTTCTTCGCCGCGAGCCGGGTGAACGTGGCGGCGCAGATCTTGGGGTTGTCCTGGCAGTAGCTTCCCGGCTCCATCGCCAAAATGTCCACCCCGGTATCGCCCGCATTGGCGAAGACCACCGACGAACCCATGTCCGTGCCAGCTGGAGAGCTGCGATACGGCTCCGGGATGGTGAACTCCACGCGACACGGCGAACCGGTCACTGCCAAGGTGTAGGTACCGGTCGCGCCGGTCGGGCCATCGGAAACGGGGACAGCGTAGGAATCATCGGCTGTCCCAACAATGCCGTCCGCCCCCTTATCCGACACGCACACGGCCGTTGCGAACACACCTGCGAGCGGCTTGTCTTGCAGCGGGTCGTTCGGGCTCGTGCCAGCGGCGTTGATGACACCGTTGCCACTCGGATCAACGTAGGCCGTGCCGCTGATGGCACCGCCCACGGTCGGGTTTGGGCCTGCGGTGGGAGACGGTGCAACCTGTCCCACCCGTAGCGTGACGTCGATGGTGCTTGACGCGCCGGCCACGACCGAGGCAATCGTGCGCTTCGCGGTGCGGCCATCGGTGGCCGCTGTCCAACCGTCGTCAGACGTTTTGGCCGGGTCATCGGCCAGCGTGAAACCGGTCGGGATGTAGTCGGTCACCTCGACGTTGGTTGCGTCGATCGAGCCCTGATTAGTGACGGTGATCGAGAAGGTGGCCAAACCGCCTGACACAACTGGCGAGGCCTGTCCGACGGCCAACACCTTGGTCAGCGCGAGGTCGAACGACGGAGGCAGGACGGTGATCTCGACGCCGTCATGGTCATCCTCGTCCCCGTTGAGGTTCGCTATATTCTGGTCAGCGTAGGGACCGGCCTGTTCACCGCGGCTGTTGCCGTTCGTTGCATCTGGAGTGGAGTCGACATCGGTCGGATTGCCGGCGACAGCTGAGATTTCGGCAAAGTTCCAGGTCTTGCCGGTGGGTGGTTTCGCTCCTCCCGCCACGTATCCGGCGTCGATTGTGTGATCGTTCCAACCTGCTGCGCCCAGCGTGACGTCGGCTTTGCCGGTTGCGACGATCGGATTCGAGTCAGCGACGCCAGCTCCGGTTGCGGTGTTCGCCCGAGGAATCGTCAATGTCTCACCGGCCACGGTGAGCGGGAACGTCACTGTCACGTGTGCCGCTGGAGTCATCCACGCGAGTCCGTAGGTCGCTCCTGCGCCGGCCGGGCCGGACGTGGCCGACGAGAAGAGGTAGTTGCCGTTGGCGTTGGTCGTCGCCGTTGCAGTGTTGCCGACCGCGCCGTCATCGAGCGTGACGGTGACGCCGGCAAGCGGCGGCTCGGATGGATCCTGCACACCATTTCCATTGAGATCGCGCCAGACCCGGTTGCCGATTTCGATCGGGGCGACCGATGTGATCATTTCAATGTCCATCAGGCCCTGCGTCTTGCCGAAGTACGGCTGCTCTCCCTTGTGCATCTCGTAGAAACGCACCTTGGCACCGGTGGCATTCGAGTAAGTGACCACACCGCCTGACGTCACCGTGCTCGGATCCAGGTTGGAGATGATCAGGTTGCTCGATCCGGGAATCTGCAAGGCCGAACCCATGCCGAGTTCGTAATGCCCAGCGGCGGCGATTTCCTCAAAGCTGTAGAACTCGCCTCCCCCTGGGCCCTGTCCCGCCGGGGTCGTACGACCACCCGCACGGGCGATGGGGAGCGCCGGACCCGACGCCGACTGGCCACCCTGCTCGATCAGGAAGCCGGTCGTCGTTGCGTTCGCGGCCAAGGTTGGGCGGGCCCGCAAGACTTCGCCTGCGCTCGCATACTTCCAAAGGGTGGTATCGGCCGGGTTCGGGCCATAGTTCTGCGACCCAAGTTGCATCGCAGCCCGGTCAAGGAACGACAAAATCAGGCTTCCATCATTATCGAAATCGAGGTCCGAGAGAATCGGGCTCACCGCGTCGGCTGCGACCTTCGCACCGCCACTGAGCGGTGCGGTCCACAAGGCGTCGGTGTCACGCCACGGGTACCACCCGCAGTTCTGGGCACCTGGGCCGCCGCACTGACGGGCGTAGTTCAACGCCAAGGGCTCGACCGCTGCCGTGGACGGGTCGCCGTCCAACATGTTCGGGCCCCAGGTGCCCGACGCGACATCGAGCGGAAACACCGACGCCGTCAAGTCCGCCGTCAGCGCCTGCGTTGTGGTGGCTGATCCGTCACAGATCACGCCAGAAAACACCCGTCCGTCCTTCACACCAAGGCCCCAAGGCCGATACGTTCCGTTCGTGCAACCCGGATCGGGAACGGGGTATGTGGCCGCCACAGTCGACGTATCAAGATCGAACTTGTAGAGCGTGCGGTCGTAGAGGTTCATCGCCCACAGGTACTTGTCGTCCTCGGAGAGATCGATATCTCCCCAACCGGCCTTACCGACCGCGGCCGTGGCCGCCGTGTCGTTTTGTAGGTTCGGGTTCACCGCGTTGTTGATGCCGCGAGCCGCGTTGGCGAGCACCGCTCCACCATCGGTATCCACTGCCGTCGTGAAGGTGCTTACTGCGCCCGCGCCGCTCGGCGTGTACTTCAGAATCGCGTCGATACCTGACGGTCCGACACCGACATGCGCCCGCAACCACGCCGAGGTGTAGACGAGGTTCCGCGATGGCGAGTAGGCAATACCCCACACCGTGCCGAGATCACCGAACGTGGCGACCTGCTTGTTGTGCATCGTTGCGACCGCGGCACCTGTTGCGGCGGAATCGGCTGTACCGGCCGAGTTCGCCGGAAATCGCATCTGGGAGCGCGCGTTCATAACGGTTGCGCCCGTCAAGGGGTCGCGCTGCAGTACGTACCCGGTCACAACATCGGGCGTCAGGCTGGGCGTGTATTCCGCTGGATTCTGCAGGCCAACGTCTACGGCGGTGGCGTTCCCGCTGGCAAGATTCAGGAACTGGACCTGGGACTTACCAGCGACACCCGAGCCGAGGAAGGTCTGGCCTACCGACGGTGTGAACTCAATGCGACACCAGTTTGATCGCAATCCGGTAAGCGAGTAGGTGCCATCGACAGCGGTCTGCACGGAGACGGGTGCGGCGGTCGAATCATCAGCGGTGCCGGCGAGACCATCTGCACCGACATCCGAGACGCAGGTGGCCGTGACCCAAGCCGAGCCCTGCCCAGGCTCCTCGACACCTTTCACGGCATCGGCGTTGTAGTCACGAAAGACGGTTCCGCTGGCGGACGCGCCTGTCGGGGTCAGGTTGGCGGTGGCCGGGGGAGCTGTGACCTGGCCGACCTTCAATGTGATGTCGATCGTCACCGGCGCAACGCCGACCGGAACCGACGCGAGCGTTGTGGTCGCCGACCGACCATCGGCTCCGGCCGTCCAGTAAGGGTCGTTCAGCGTCCAGCCCGCGGGGATGTAGTCCGTTACGACGACGTTGGATCCGGCGACGTTGCCCTGGTTCGTAACCGAGATTGTAAACGTCACGTCATCGTCCGAACGCACAGACGCCGACTGACCTGCCGCCAACGCCTTGGTCAGAGCAAGGTCGAACCGAGGCGGCGGCGGAATGAGACCGATGTCGAAGGTGTGATCGTTGGCCCCGGCGGCGTGAGCGGGAACGTTGATAACCGCGAACGTGCCGCTTATCGAGGCGTCGCTATCGACAGAGTCGTCGAGCGGAGTGGCCGAGGTCTTGTCCTTGCCGGTCACCACCTTGCCGCCGATGGCCGCCTGGGTCATGTCGACCCGCAGTTGCACGGCGGTGTCGATGGGCAGACCGCCACCCTTATTGTCACCGGTTCCCGCGGCGACCTCGTTGTTGTCGGATGAAAAGACATAGCGACCCTCGGCATCGGTAACGGCCGTACCGAGAACGGTTGCGCCGGCCGCGTCGGCAAGTTGAACGGTGACACCGGCAACCGGCGGTTCGCCCGGGTCCTGTATGCCGTCCTTATTCGTGTCATCCCAGATCCGGTTGCCAATCTGCACCGGGGCCATATCGCACAACATTTCGAGGTCAGCCATGATACCGATCTTTCCAAGGCCAGCGCCGCCAAGACCGTCGTTCACCGATTCGAGAGCCTTGTCGGCTGAGCCGTCACGGTTGTTCATCCAGAACACACCCGCCGTGTATACTCGGAACGGGTCGCGCATGGTCGTGACGACGTAGTCCGAGCCGGGTCGCATCGTCAGCGCACCATATGTACCAGCCTCCGTGAATTCGCTCTGGTCATCGAAATAGAACTCAGTTTGGCCACCATTTCGACCGGGGGCCGCCGGACCTTGCCGAAAGCCTTCGTCGGTGCCGTAGAAGCCGGCCGCGATGACCCGCGGCGGTGTCGGGTCTGTCGTCACGACACCGCCACACTGCGAGGACACGGCGTGGGGCGCGACCCAGACCGGCGCCTCCATGGCCCAGGTCGAGGTGGCCGAGTCGTAGCAGGCGCGCTGGATGTCGCCACCGGCATTGTTTACCGTATTCCAGTCGCCCCAAAGATCGCGCTCACCCATGATGATGTCGGCGCCGTCGAATTCGAGGTCGCTGACCGCGATGCCACCCCAACTGCTCGAAGTCCGGTAGTAATCCCTCGTCGAGGACACCACATAACTTGACGACGCGGTCGAATACACGTGAATCGATTCGAAGGGTGCCCAACTCTGGTAGTTTCCGAAGTCACACGACACGCCAACGAACAGGCCAGCGTTCGGGGCCGTTGGCTTCCAGCCCAGACCGAACGGTTCGGTCTTGGCCGCTGTACAGCCGGGTGCAGTCAGGCCCGCGGCAGAAAAGTCATACGCAACGCTCCACGCTCCGGCCGATGTCCCGTTCAAGTTCATCGACATCTGGTAGACCTTGCGGTCGTTCAGGTTCGTGACGAACAAGGTGCGACGGTCGGCAGAGAACTCGAGGTCGCCGAGCGAGACCCGACCCACCATGCCGTTCGCGGTCGCACCGTTGACAAGGTCGGCGGTGTAGGGCTCCGTGCCGGGGTTCGGCACGCTGGGCATGGTCGTCACGACGGGGGCGGCCGGGTTGGTGATGTCGATTCGGTAGACACCGCCGACACCTCCCGGTCCGAACCCATACGATGGGATGTCGGCGCGCAGCGCCGGGTCGAGCGGGTAGTTGTCGCACAGCGGTGTGGGGCTCTGGCCAGCCGTGTCGCAGACAGCGTTCGTCTTCAGGTAGGCGCTGACAAAGATGCTCTTGGACTGCGGCTGCCACGCAACACCATAGACCGGGCCCGTATCCGCTAGTCCGGCCGCTTTGGTCGGGGCAGGTAGGTTGAAGCCAGGTGAGGCATTCGTGCCGTTGTAGAAGTTCCCAAGGTCACTAGCTGTTGCCGCTACACCCTGGTTACCGGTACCGGCATAGCCCGCCGAGTACGGGAAGGTGCTGACGGTCGGAAGGGTGTTCTTCACTGCCGCCTTCGCAAACGCTGCCTGGCAGATTTGCGGATTGTCTTGGCAGTAGTTCGCTGGGACAGAGATCGCGTAGTCGGCGTTTGTGGTATCGAGCGTCAGAAACTGCACAGCACCCTCGCTGTTCGTTCCGACAAAGGACGACTTGAAGTCCGCTGGCGTCGTGAATTCGAGGCGAACAGCGCTAGTAGCAGCCGCCGCCACGGACAAGTTGTATTGGCCAACGGTCGCGGCAGCGGTGTCGGTTGTCGCCGATCCGACTTCGGCGCCGGTGGAGTCAAAGGCCTTGACGACCACGCCACCGACACCTCGGTCGATAGCAGCGCCGAACGCTGCCGGGGAAGAGTCGTAGGTTCCGTTCGAGTTGAAATCAGCGAAGACCCGCCCGCCGATAGTGCCGGCAGCGGCAGACGCAGGTGTCTGGCCCCCAAGCACCGCGACGAACAACGTCGCCAAAGATACGGTCAACACGAGTGAAAAGTGTCGCCCAAACTTGTTCAATCTCATTCTGGTCACCTCGGAAGTTACGGCGGGAAGCGTGCGAGGGGGCAGTATGAGCGTTAGGAGGGTTTTCAGTTCTCGTCAAGCCTCACTTGACGAGAACTTGCCGACTTGCCCGACGGATTGACGAGGTCACAGAGCAACACTAAGCCTCAACAAGATGGTGAGACCTTCGGTTCCATCATCGACAATTGTGAGGCGGCACGTCGTTCCATCATCAACCAACCGGACCGATGTCACGGCGGCAGCTGTGAATCACATGGCGCGCTTCGCCAATTCTTGTCAACGGTGTCCGCAACTCATGCGATGCGTCAGCGACGAACCGCTGCTGGCGAGCCAAGGAATCCTTTAGCCGCCCCAACGTCTCGTTCATCGTCATCGCCAGCGCGGCGATTTCATCACGAGTGGGAGGAACCGGCACGCGACGCCCCAGATCGGTTGCGGTCTCTCGACCGGCTGCTACTCGTAGCCAAACTGGTCGTCTTCGCAGTGATGTTGAAGGTGGCCGACATCAATCGCAAGCGGGTAAGCCGTCGATTTACCAAGGCCAGCTATGCCACAGCCGGCGCGGCTGAAGTGTGACGGCGCGCCATGCTGACCGAGTTGGCCATAGGGGCCGTCGTCATGGCTGTGACCGGAGCCATGGTTGTCTCCCCGCCCGCCAGTGCCCGAGTTTCGTCAACATCGGCGCCCGCCTCGACCGTGGCCAGCCGCTCTACCTCATATTCGGACGGCAACGTGGCGAGCGCTGCTACTGCGACCACTGCCTCGGCACCCGTAGCGACGCCAGTGGCTCCGCCGTTCAACTCCGCTCCGGCGCCTCGTTGCACGATCGCCCAGACGCTGCGATCGGGCGCAGCAGGAGCGGAAGTGACGTGCCTTCAGCATGCACTTGTCAGCCGGAACCTTTCGAAAGCACCGACGACAGGGACCTTCGACGCCACAACCGACCAAGCGGTCCGGGCCTGGCGCACAATCAGTTCGAACGCGTTCACACCCATTCATCGACGGGAACGGGCGCACCGGACGGCTCTTCCTCAACTTGGTCCTCGTTCGCCTCGGGTACGCCCCCGCCATCATCTACACACGCGACCGCAGCAAGTACCTCCGAACGCTCCGCTCCGCTGACAACGGTGACGCTGGCCCGTTGGGCGAAATGATCGTCCGGTCCGTGACGGACAACTTGTACCGCTTCGTGGTCTCGGCCGTCGCTGGACCCCACCGACTCGTGCCGCTCGCTGCACTTGTCCACAACGAGATCACCGAAGGCGCCTTACGTGTCGCCGCGAACCGAGGACGCCTTCGCGCCCAAATTGGTCAAGACGGCCAGTGGCGAAGCACGCGAGCGTGGGCCGACGACTACATCGCCACCCGCCACCGGCGACCGAGCGCGTAGCCCACGGCATCAGTCGGACGTCAAACTCGCCAAAACCGTGGAGCGCTCCTTGTCAGACCACTCGCCTAAACCTTCGCGTCGCCGGTAAAGTTTGGTAATGTTCGGTAATGTTTGAGATCGAGAGGATCGTTGCTCGCCTCCGCATGTACGGATCGGACACGCACGACGTCGAGGCGAAGTCCGCCGCAGGAGGCGTTCCATCGACCCTGGCTGAGACCATGTCGGCGTTTGCGAACACGCCGGGCGGGGGCCACCTCATTCTCGGGCTGGACGAACGCCGGAACTTCAGCTCCGTGCCTATCGACGCACCGAAACTCAAGCAAGCCGTCTCGTCCGTTGCTCGAACATCGCTCTCCCCACCAATAGCGATACAGATCGAGGACGTCGACTTTGAGGGGAATCACCTTGTGGTCGTCCGTGTACCCGAGCTAGCTCTCCACGACAAACCTTGCTATGTAACCCGAGAAGGCAAGGCCTATCTGCGGTGTTGGGATGGGGACTTTGAGCTCTCACAAGTGGAGATCCAGGGGCTCCTCGTCAACCGAACCCAACCCCGATCCGACGGTATCGCCGTCAACGGCGCCACACGGGCCGACCTGTCCAACGATCTTGTCGCCGACTTCATCGCCACCGCGCGCGCCTCGGATCAAGGACTCGCTCGCATCACTGCTGACGACAGCCTGCTCAGAAAGACTGGTGTTCTCACCGCCGGCAACATCCCGACTGCGGCGGGGCTCCTTGCTCTCGGGGAGTACCCGCAGGAATGGTTCCCGAATTTCGTTATCCAGGCAGCGACCTCGCCTGAGGATGGCGCTCCAGCGGGCACTCGCTTCGGTGATGTCATGCGATTTTCGGGACCGTTGCCGCAGATGATTGACGACGCTCTCACGTGGGTGCAACGACACAGCAGGCATCGGATCGTGGACGGCGCAGACGGTCGGGTGCGTGATGTCTACGACTTTCCACCGATCGCGGTGCGCGAGCTGTTGTCGAACGCGCTCGTACATCGCGACCTCGGCGAATGGGCGCTCTCAAAAGCAGTCGAGCTACGAATCAGCGACACCGAACTCCGACTCACGAACCCCGGCGGGCTCTACGGCGTCACCCTCGCCCGACTTCTCGAAACCGAAGTCACCTCCGCACGGAATCTTCTCCTGACGCGGGTTTGCCAATTCGTCCGCCTCCGAGACGGCCGAGTCGTCGAGGCGCTCGCCTCCGGCATTCCACGGATTGTCGCGGCGACAACCGGTGCCGGCCTGCCAGACCCGACCTTCTTTGACCAAGGAATCACCTTCACAGCAAAGCTTCACCGCCCGAAAGCACTCGGAAATCACGACGTCCCCGCGACGCCAACCTTGCCGACACAACGTCTCACTGGCGCCCAGAAGCGGGTCTACGACGCGCTCGGAAGCAACCAGATCAGCCAAGCAGCCCTTGCGACGAGACTCGGTCTTTCGGAGCAAGCAACTCTCAAGCACCTGCGCGTTCTACGATCGGTTGGCCTCGTTGAACGAACCGGCGGCCAAGGTGTCACGACGACCACCTACCGACAGGCAATCCGATGACCGCACAAACCGCATCAACGCAGCGAAACTGGCTCCTTACACGGCGACATCCATCAACGATTGGACCTCTCCGAATGTCGTGACGACCGAGCCGTTCGTGGCGAAGGGCTGGATCGACGGTCTGCCTACTGCGCCACGCGGCGTTGGACGCCGGGGATGATGACGGCGGCGGCGAGGATGTGGGTGGCGGCGAGCAGGAGGCGGGTGCTGTTGGTGGCGTCGGCCGTGACGGGTCCAACGAGAGACAAAACCGCTCCGGCTGTTGCTGCGATACTGAAGCTACGACGAGGCAACTTCCCGCGACTCTCCAGGTGCGCGATGCCGGTGCCCAAGATGCCAGCGAACAAGGTCGAGATCCCGAATTGGACAACGTTGAGCTTGGTACCAGCCACCGTGAGATCGTTCCCGGCCCCCTTGGCGATCGCGGCAACGACGGTGTTTACAACCGCCGCGACCAGCGTCAGTAAGCCGCCGGTGCGGAGGATGCTGGGCTTTGCAGTAAGTGGGGTGGCTGTCGATGTCATTGGTGCTCCCCTCAACGTTACGAGGTTGTACGGTACGGTTGCCTAGCGCTAAACGTACACTCGGGAGGGCTGATGGCGGGTCGCCTGCGTCGCCAAGACATTTACAGCCGACTCGATGAAGCCTTCGAGGAACTTCGCGCCCGGATGGCTGGCCTGCCGAGCCCGCTCGAGGCCGAGGGCATCTGGACGACGATCTGGTTCGAGGAAGCGCATCACTCGACCGCAATCGAGGGAAACACTCTGGTACTTAAGCAGGTCGAGCGACTGCTCGCCGACGGTGTTGCCGTTGGCGAAAGGGAACTGAAGGAATACATGGAGGTGCGCGGGTACGCCAGCGCCGCGCAGTGGGTGTACGGCCAGGCGCTCGAACCGGGAGCATGGACGACAGCTGCTCAACCTGGTCCTCGTTCGCCTCGGGTACGCCCCCGCGATCATCTAAAAACGCGACCGCAGTAAATACCTCCGGGCGCTCCGATCCGCTGACACCGGCGACGCAGGCCCGCTCGCCGAAATGATCGCCCGGTCCGTCATGGACAACTTGTACCGCTTCGTGGTCCCGGCCGTCGCTGGACCCGACCGGCTCGTGTCGCCGCGAACCGAGGGCGCCTCCGCGCCCAAAAAAGGTCAAGACGGCCAGTGGCGCAGCACGCGAGCGTGGGTGGACGACTACATCGCCACCCGCCGCCGGCGACCGAGCACCTAGCCCACGGCATCAGTCGGACGCCATACTCGCCAAACCGTGGAGCGCTCGTTGTCAGGCGTCGAGTCAGCGCCCGGGCCATGGCCCACTCATCAGTTTTGCCATATCTATGGATTTACTCCATACTTTTGACATGCCTGGAAGGTGGTATACAGAACTGTTCGAGATCGCGGCGGACCAGTACGGCTTCGTAACACCCCACGACGTCACGGTGCTCGGAGGTCGAGACCAAATACTCGTCGACATGGAACGCCACGGTCACCTTGAACGGGTCAGTCGCGGTGTCTACCGGTTCCACTCATTCCCGCCGAACACACGCGACGAACTGATGGCCGCGACGCTATGGCCAAACAGGCTCGGTGTCATCTCGCACGACTCCGCACTCGACCTCTGGGAGTTATGCGACGTCAACCCCACCAAAATTCACGTGACCATTCCCAAAACCCCACGAGTTCGCCGATCGATACCACCCGCCTACGCGGTACACCTCCGTACTCTCAGCGCGAGTGACATCACGAACATCGACGGGATACCCGCGGTCACTGCACTCCAAGCGATACTCGGTGGTGTGGAACGGCACCTCGATAATCGCCTGATCCGACAAGCGATCGACACCGCCCGCCGACGAGGTCTACTCATCGGTGACGAACTCGATCGCGTTTGGGCGGCGCTCGCATGACCGACGCATCCACGAACCATGACGCACCCCCCAGGAACGCGGCCACCTTGGCCGCGTGGCTTGACCGGGCGGCCAGCACCTCCGGTGTCGCTGCCGGCCGGCTTCGCCGTCAGCTTGGGTTCATGATCCTTGCCGCGATGCTAGAAACCGGCCGAGACACAAGCCGAAATCGACCACTGTTTCTCGTCAAAGGCGGCGTTGCTATGGAGCTACGCACCGGCGGTTCAGCCCGAGCCACGAAAGACTTCGACACCGCCCTGCGCGCCGACACCGCCGATCTCGCCACGCACCTCGATCCGCTGCTACGCGCCGGATTCGGCGACTTCACCGCCAAACGAACACAGATCGAACCGGTGCGTGACACCGGCGCGTTACGTTGCGAGATCAAGATCTCCTACCGAAACAAACCTGTCGTGACCATACCGTTGTAGAGCGAAGTAGCCCGCGTTGAGGCCAGCATGGGGGACGACATCGACCACGTCCCAGCACTCTCGCTCGCCCACATCGGAATCCAAGGACCAGTCACCGTGGCATGCGTCGCCGTGAGATGGCAGATCGCCCAGAAACTCCACGCCTGCACCGAACGCCCCGCTGACCGCGAGAACGATCGATTCAGAGACCTACTCGACCTTCAAATCCTCGCTCAACTCGTCGACGAACACGCATGGAACCAAGTCCGACGCTCCTGCGTCGAAGTGTTCACGGGCCGAGCCAAACACCCATGGCCCCCACCAATTTCGATCCCACCATCATGGCACGACGGCTACCGAACCATGGCCCAAGATATCGGTTTCCACGTCACCGACATCAACACTGCCGTCTCAGCAATCGAACAACTCATCACACGAATCGACACAGCCGCCAAAACATAGACCGAACGGCAAACCGGTACGGGCTGTTGTCAAACCGCTGCTCACACCTAGCCAGCCGAGTGTCAAACAGATGTCGGCAAGCGCCCGAACCTTCAATCTGCAGGCCTCGGCCGTGGGACTGTCGGCCGTTCCGATTCGCCCGAGGATTCTGATCCGCAAGTGCTCCACCCGGATAATTTGACACTTCGCGTTATCCTTGAAGTGTTAGCAGTCTGTTTCGTTGTCATGCGATTGACACCGCTCTGACTCCGACGGACCGAGCGCCGCGCAGATCTCGCCCAACGCTGTGATCTGCTCGCGGCTGAGTCGATCAAAGATCAAACGCCTGACCTCGCGGACGTGCCCGGGCGCGGCAGCGCCGGTTGCCGCTCGACCCGCGTCGGTCAACATCGCCAACGTGATTCGCCCGTCGTTGGGCATCGGCGCACGTTCAAGAAAACCCTTGTGTTCCAGTCGCTTCAGCACATGCGACAGACGCGACGGCGAGGAGTTCATCCGCTTGGCCAACACCGCGAGCGCCAAACCCCCGTCGCCCTCAAGCGACACCATGGCGAGTACGTCGTACTCGAAGTGCGTCAGCCCGGCATCGCGTCGAAGCTGCACATCGAGCGCATACGGAAACCTCCACCAGGACTCGCACGAACGCCATCCACGCCCCGCGCTCCACCTCATCGAGCCACACGACGTCCGCCGAGTCACCGGTGCCAGCATCCGATCTGGATTTCGATCTGTCCGCAAAACTCACAACCCAAATCCTGACCGCTTCAACTTGAAGTCTCAAGTCACCGTCGGTCGAGGAACTTCGTTTCCGGATGGGTGGCCTGCCGAACTCGGCACCGGCACGGCAAACGTCGACCACCTAGCCACGACGCTGATCGCCTGGCGGGAGGACAGCAGCTAGGCTTTTGCTATGCGCCTCGTGTTTGATGACACGCCGTACCGGATGTCGTTCGAAGAGTTCCTGGATTTCGAGGATGGCAACACCTTCCGACACGAGTACTTCGGCGGTGCTGTCTATGCCATGGTTGGCGGCACCCGGAACCACAACCGGCTGGCTTTGCGGCTGGCGACTCGATCGATGCCGGTCGCGGAGCTACATGGCTGCCGAACCTATGTGAACGATGTACTCCTGAAAGTCGATGCTGACGCGTTCTACCCCGACCTCATGGTGGCCTGCGGACCAGAGGTTCATCCCCGGTACGAGACACACCCGTGCCTGATCGTCGAAGTCACTTCTCCCTCGACCGAGCGAGGCGATCGCTCGTACAAGCATGCGATCTACACCAAGATCGAGTCGGTTCTGGCCTACGTGTTGGTGAGTGGCAACCCGGAAACACCATGGGTAGAAGTGCATCGTCGGGCCGGGGACCTGTGGATTCGGAAACGGCTAGGGCCAACTGATCAACTAACCCTGACGTGCCCGGAGATCACCATCGACCTGGCCGACCTCTTCCGGGCCTGATAGCCCGCCGGCGACTCAGCAGGGTGAGCCACCTTGGCCGCGTGACAGATCCGCTCGATCGACGTCGCCCGTTTTCGCCATCGCCCAGGCTGAAGCATTGACCACCGCCTTCTCGAACGGTTGCCGTTGATGATCAGCTGCCTACTTTGAGTAGATAGATCCACTTTGACCAGGGGGGTTGAGTAGGATATATCCACACGGAAGGGAGGGGTATGCCTGCAATGAACGAAACAAGCGAGTAGAGTCAGGGAATCCGAGACGATGAACTTCGCAGCCTCCTTCGAGAGCGGAATCCGTGGTGGCGGGCCTCCGCCGCTGGGACGGACCCCACCGCCTGGGTTGCAGTCGACCCGATACTCATGGGGGCTCACCGCTCCGGCATCGATTTCCGAACCAATGTGCTGTCCGACGTCGGCGCCACGGGCGGCTTATGGGTACTGAGAGGGCCACGGCGCGTCGGAAAGAGCGTCGCTCTCAAGCGGCTCGCCGCCGACTTCTGCAGGTCGAACGATCCGCTCAGATTGATCTACATGGCGGCAGACACGTTTCAGGCCAAGGATCTTCGACGAGCGTTCACCCTAGGGCGTGCCCTCACAGCGGGTGTCGGTTCGGCACCTCGGCTGTGGCTCGTTGACGAAGTCACCTCGGTCCCGGATTGGGAGCGGCTCGTCAAGGAGCTACGCGACAACACCGAACTGGCCCATGACGGCGTTGTCCTCACCGGATCATCCGCCAGCGGAATGCTCGCGGCTGTACAGGCGTTGGGGGCCGGCCGAACCAACGTGGTTAGGCCCTTTCGGCTGCTCCTTCCGATGAGCTTCGCGGCAGTCGTCCGAGCGACAGCTGCTGAAATCCCTGTTCCGGACCCGCTGGCAATCTCCGATCTCCAAGGACCTATTGCTGCGCGCGAAATAGAACGGCTCATTCCATTCACCGACGAGGTCGACCTTGCGTGGCAACGGTTCTTGGAGACGGGCGGCTTCCCGCGCGCGGTCGGTTCGGCACGACTTCGCGGCGAGGTCGATCCCGTCTTTGCGACAGACCTGCTTGCTTGGCTGGCGACCGACGTAACACCCGGCGATCCGGCAGAGTCGGCGGCAGAACTCATGACGGTCCTCCATCGGCGATCCGGAAGTCCGCTCGACGTCACCAACACGGCCGATCAGATGAACACGACTCGTGACCGATTTCGTGCACGACTCGACCGGCTGACGGCGACGTTCGGGGCGATCTGGTGCCATCAGGTTGACGACAGCGGGAACCGACGACCCGGTTCGCAGTCCAAGCTCTACCTGGCCGATCCGCTACTCGCTCGCTTGCCATCGCTCCTCGACCCGACCGCGCCTCCGCCTGACTTCACGCGCTCAACAGAAGCAGCGCTCGGCGTTGCCGTCGCCCGGGCTATCGAGGCACTCCATCCATCGCGCTACGTCGAGCAGCGAGCAGTCGGTCACATTCGAACCGGAACCGGTGGCGAGATCGACTTTGCGCCGATGCCGATCGCTGTCGGGCAAAGCCGAACGACGAGTTGCAGCATCGAGTCGAAATGGGTGAGCGACGGCTGGAAGGGCGAAGCGAGAGCGATCGTCGGCCGTTACGGTCGCGGGATCGTCGCCACGAAAAACATCACCGACCTCAGCGGGTCGGTGTGGGCGGTTCCGGCGCCAGTACTCGCGCTCTTACTGCAAGATTGATGAATCACCCGGCGAGGCACGCGAGCGTAGGCCGACGGTTACGTCGCCAACACGTCGGTCCACTCTGCTCGTTGGCCCCCGGGCGGGGCCGGTCGTGACTCCTAAGCATGTCTCGGCTTGATCGCATCACGTCAGATCTGTCGATCTGTCACAGTCAGCCAGTGATCCGCGGCTTGCGTTACTGTTGCTATCGGATCGGCAAGCTCTGGGCGAACGATATGCAACGACTCGATGGTGCGATCCGCTACCACCTCTCAGTTTGAGTAGCAGCCCGCTTCCGGCCGACGGACCCAGGGAATGCCTATCGCGTGAGGTAGAAAAGGCCTTGCCGCACGACGACCCGTGAGGTTTGGAGCGCAGCAAGCGTCCTGCGTACAGCTTGTGGTGAGATGCCGAGCGATTCCGCCAAAGCTGAAGCAGTTCTCGGTCCAGCCGCCAACTGATCCAAGACTCGACGCTGTGCTGGCGACACGACAACCGGGGGTCGGGGGGCTGCGCTTACCAGCACGCTCCGGCGGTGGACGATGGCCGTAAACCGGATTCCTTGGTCATCAAATTCGGGTGCCGCGAGGCCTGCCTCCTGGAGCGCCGACCGCACTCTCGGTATTCCGCTGGCCATAGCCTCGATCACATTGCGGTCTCGGAGCCGGATGTACTGACTCATCCGGACGAGCGAGAGATTGCGGGCCGATGTCAGCTGATCGACCCCAAGTCGATCGATCGAAATCCCGTAAAGTCCGCCAGGATTCGCAAGTACGAAGCGGTCGGGGGTAAACCGCATCTCGATTGCCCTACTCCACGACCAGGGGGCGAGATCTCGGTGCACAACAGCATTCGCGATCAATTCACGCAACACAACGGTCGGGATATCGGGAACGGTGTGCACCGATCCGTCTGGTTGCTCCTCGATTCGGCGAGCAGTCTGCCGTCGCGCCCATTCCAGTGCGTCGTCAATCATCACGGGCAGCGGGCCGTCGA
>JAYTVF010000220.1:0-5694 GCA_043744155.1 Acidimicrobiia bacterium
GCAGGCGTATTGCGCAGCGGTAATGCCGTGGTGTTCCGTATCGGAAGCGACGCCCTCGCCACCGCGCGGGCCATCGTGACACACGCCCTCGCCCCGGCATTGACTGCTTCGGGCCTGCCGCTCGGTGCGATGCAGTTGCTCGACACGCCCGCACGAGCGGGCGGCTGGGCGCTGTTCTCGAACCCGACGGTGGCTTTGGCGGTGGCCCGAGGCTCGGGTTTTGCCGTCGAGCAACTGGGAGCGGTGGCCCGGCAGACCGGAATTCCGGTCAGTCTGCATGGCACGGGTGGTGGTTGGATGATCACCGGACTCGCGGTCGATCCCACGACCTTCGAAGAGGTTGTCGTAAATTCTCTCGACCGTAAGGTGTGCAACACCTTGAACGTCTGCTGCATTCAGCGAGCTCAAGCTGATGCCCTGATGCCGGTGTTTCTGCGGGCGCTCGAACGGGCGGGCGAACATCGACACACTTCGTCTAAGTTGCATGTGCATGCCTCGGCCCAGGCGGTCGTTCCATCTGCTTGGTTCACCCGCCAGGTCACCATCGACCGAGCGCAGGGTGCCGTGATCGAGTCTCAGGCCGAATTGCTCGACCCGGGCATGCTGGGCCACGAATGGGAGTGGGAAGCTAGCCCAGAGGTCACGGTGGTACTGGTTGACTCGGTCGATGAGGCCGTTTCATTGTTCGCAGCGCACAGCCCACGACTCGTTGTGAGTCTGATCTCCGATGACGCCGATGAGCAGGATCGCTTCTATGAGCGCGTTGATGCTCCCTTCGTCGGCAATGGATTCACCCGGTGGGTCGACGGTCAGTTCGCTCTGTTGCGGCCCGAACTCGGTCTGTCGAACTGGGCCAATGGTCGGCTCTTCAGTCGCAGCGGCGTGCTCTCAGGTGACTCGATCTTTACCGTGCGCACTCGAATGATCCAGGACCGCGTCCGGCTTCGTCGGTAGCCCGGTGAAGCCGCACCAACGTGAATCCGAGCGCAGCTGTGGTGCTGTCGTCGCTCAGTTGCTGTCGCCTCGAGGATCGAAAGGTACCTCCGCTGGATGAGCTCAGCCGCCCTTGGTCGCAATCGACAATGGCGAAGGTTGCGTTCAAACTTCGCGGTTTGACTCCAGCGGACGAGTGAGCCAGCCAGCCAAGGAAACCAGAAGGGAGGCCCCGGCCAGCCAGAGTTCATAGCGGCCCGCTACGGGATGGTGCCGAGAAATATCGAGCGTGGCGCCGATGACCAGACCGATGCTTCCGAGACCGCTCGCCCACAATGCAGTCAGGCGACGGCGGGTCGCGGACAACATCGCCCAGATCGGGGCAGCCCAAAAGAGCGGAGCGAGGCGGCCCATGACAACGGGATGATCGACTATCTGCGCCGCAGCGGTGACGAGCCCAAGCCCCAGCAGCACTCCCGCCCAGCCGACCGCGAGGATTGATGCCGAACTACGAGACAGTGGCTCGGCCTGCGGTGCGGACGGCGCGAGATCCATGAGGTGATCACACTACCGGGATGGTTGGCCGATTTCTGACTCGCGCGGCCTGTCTTTGACCGATTGGCCCGCTAGCCTTTGTGGATGGACCCGGTCATATCCCCCGAGCCCCCTTTCAAGCTGCTCACCATCTTTTATCCCATGTGGAACGAAGAGGAGTACATTCACCGTGCGTTAGGTGCGGGACGAGAGGCGTGCGAAGCCCTCCTCGCCCAAGGCGAGATCGCCGACTACGAGCTTTTGGTAATCAACGATGCCTCCACTGATTCGACCGGCAAAATTGCCGATGGACTGGCGGCCAATGACCGCCGTGTGCGGGTGGTGCATCATCCGATTAACCGCAAACTCGGTGGATCCCTGAAGACGGGCTTCGCGCAGAGTCGTGGCGATCTGGTGCTGTATTCCGACGCGGATCTGCCCTTCGACATGGACGAGTTGTTGAAGGCCTGTCGCATCATGCGCCACTATGAGGCTGACATCGTGTCGACCTATCGCTTCGACCGGACCGGGGAAGGCTACGTACGTGTCGTGTACTCGTTCTTCTACAACACCTTGGTGAAGGTGTTGTTTGGCATGAAGATGCGCGACGTTAACTTTGCTTTCAAACTGGTTCGCCGCCGCATCTTCGATCACGTAAAGCTCGAGAGCGAAGGCAGTTTTATCGATGCTGAGTTGGTCATTCGCGCCCAGCGGTACGGCTACCGGGTGGTGCAGTTCGGGGTCGACTACTTCCCGCGTACTCGGGGCGTTTCGACCCTTTCGTCGCCTTCGGTGATCGTGAAACTGCTCAGCGAGATGTTTCATCTGCGCCAAGAGTTACGCAAGATCACGCCAATCAAGGTGTGACAGTCGTGTGGCGAACCCACTCGCGGCCGAGGCGGTTGGATAACCTACGGACGATGTCGTTTCGAACCCCCGCGTCTCATCGTGTACTGGCGCGCTTGGTTGCGTGCGCCATGGTGTTCGGGCTGGCGGCATGTTCGTCCAAACAGCCAGCGACGGCACCCAGCCGAACCGACCTCGCGCCGGGGGGCGGCTCCGATCCGGTCAACGATTCCACCGCCGAAACCACGACATCCGTTGCGCCCGAGACGACGACTGTCACCGTTCCCAAATCAGTGCTCACCGCGGCATTGACCAAGGGAATGCAGGGCGCCGAAGTCAAGATGGTGCAGCAGCGATTGAATGACTTGCGTTTCGATGTCGACAAGGTCGATGGCATCTATGGCGGCAATACCGAAATGGCCGTCTGGGCATACCAATCACTCATTCTCAACCTGCGGGGCAAAGACGTGACCGGCAGAGTCAGCCCGGAACTGTGGGATCGCATGCAGGAGCCCCTCGGCCTGGCCGACAAGCGTCCGGAGGCGACATCCACCCACGTCGAGATTTTCCTCGCCGCGCAAACAATGGCGCTCTATGTCAAACACGAACTGCGGCTCATCACGCACGTCTCGACGGGTTCGGGTGATCACTGGTGCACTGTCCCGCGCATTCTGCCCAAGCCAGGCTCGACAACGACATCAACGGTGGCAGGGCAACGCCCTCAGCGGATCTGCGGGCTTTCGGTGACCCCGGGCGGCAAGTATCGGGTGCAATACAAGCGCGACGGGTGGTACGACGTAACGCTCGGCAAAGTGTTCAATCCGATCTTCTTTAACGCTGGTATTGCGATACACGGCTACGAGGAGGTGCCCAAGACCCCTGCCTCGCATGGATGCGTGCGAGTTCCGATGCACATCGCTCAGTATCTGTCCGACCTCATTCACGAGGGCGACCAGGTCTATGTGTGGGATGGCGTGGCGGACCCGGAAAAATATGGAGCGCAACGGCCCCCGTTTGACGAGCCGGATCCGACTGACACCACCACTACTAGCACGACCACCACAACGGTAAAGCCCACCACGACTATCAAGCCTACGACGACGGTGGCGGCCACCACCACGACCAAGCCGCTCACGCCGACCGCGACGACGATGGCGCCGACCACCACCAAGGCGCCCGCCCCGGCCACGACGGCGCCGGCCGCCCCAACGACGGTCAAGCCCTGAACCGTTCATCACAGCCTCTTCACATCTGCCCGCTTGACTGGGCGGTATGGATGATCAAGCTCGTATAGCACGACTGCATCGACGGTTTGGTTTTGGCCTGGACGCCAACGACATCGACGCGGCGTTCGCCCGGGGCTTGGCTAGCGAAGTCGACCGACTCTTACACCCCGATGCGCATGGATTACCGGCCTCCCTTGATCCCTTCGACGGGTTGGATCTGGGCTTCAAGGTGGGTGGTGTGCGCCAGGCGGGAACGCTGGCCGCGAACGCCTGGATGAACCGTATGGTGACCAGCGGCCGCCCGCTTGAGGAGCGAGTGACCTGGTTCTGGCACGGGCGTCTGGTGTCCAACCTGGCCAAGGTGAAGGCCGCAGATGCCATGGCCAACCAGATCCGTCTGTTCTGGTCGAAGGGCATGGGTGACCTGCCGAGCCTGCTGCGGGCTATCACTGTCGACCCCGCCATGCTGGTGTACCTCGACGGCAAGGATTCCACCGGCCTCACCCCCAACGAGAACTACAGCCGCGAACTGCTCGAGCTTTTCGCATTGGGCGTCAACGGCTACACCGAGGCCGATGTGCTGGCCGGCGCCAAGGCCTTGACCGGTTGGAAGGTGCAGACCCGAAGCGGCGGATCTGCGGCCTTTGTGGCCCGCGCTCACGACGACGCCCGCCATACCTATCTGGGAGCTACGGGCGTGCACGATGTCGACAGCGTCATCTCCGCCGTCGTCGCCCATCCGTCGTGTGCGCCGCACATAGCCGCAGCGTTCGGTGGAACCGTTCTTGGACCGCAACTGTCGGGCGAGGCAATCGCCCGATTGGCAGAAGCATTTACGTCCGGTGGCCGGAGCATTTCGTCATTGGTGGCGGCGGCCGTCGATCTGCACCTGGCCGATGTCAACGGGGGACCGATCGTGCTGGGTCCAGTGCCCTGGCTGGTCATGGCCGAGCGGGCCACCGGTGCTCGACTCAATGCCGGCGCTCGCCTCGCGGGTCTGCGAGCTGCAGGCCAAGTGCCGTTTCTGCCGCCCAACGTGGCCGGATGGCCCGGAGGCCAAGCCTGGTACGGGTCGGCGACCATTGTCGGTCGCCTCAACCTCGCGCTGGCCGTTTCCGCCGCCACCCCACCCGCCTCGGCCGCGTTGGCGGCGGCCAAGCCCGGTGATTGGGCACAGCTTTCGAGATCCCTCGGCCTCGCTTGTGCTTTTGGCGTCACTACTCTGGCTGGATTGACGGCAGTTACCGAGGCGTTCAGCCGGCTGGCCCTCGCCCTCGTTTCGCCCGAATTCGTGGAGGCTTGATCATGGTGCTTTCCCGTCGCTCATTGCTCACCTGGTCGGCAAGCCTTGCAGCGGGAGCTGCGTTGTCGGCGTGCCGAGGCTCTGGCCCAGCCTCGCCCTCGACCGGCCAACCTGCCTCGAAAACAATGCCGTCGCCCACGACGTCGCCCACGTCGACGCATCCTGTAACGGGGTTACCGGCAACCGTGCCGGCGACGACCGTGCCGGCGATGACCGTGCCGGCGACGACCGTGCCACGCACCGCTCCCGACGACCGCGTGTTGGTGGTGGTGCAGTTGAGCGGCGGTAACGACGGTCTGAACACCCTGGTGCCGATCACCGGCCGGTATCACGATCTGCGTCCGACGCTGGGCCTGAAAGACGATGCACTGGTTCGCATTCCCGGTGTGGATGGCTATGGCCTGCATCCCTCGTTCGCAGCGATGGAGAAGCTGCTGCGGTCGGGTCGGATGGCCACGGTGGCATCAGTTGGCTATGCCAACCCCAGCCGAAGCCACTTCACATCACTGGACAGTTGGTGGTCGGCCACCCCGAACCAGCCCTCGGCCACGGGTTGGCTCGGCCGCTATCTCGACCTCACCGGCGGCACCACCGACAACCCGCTTCGCGCCGTCGCCCTTGGGTCAGGAGTGCCCGCGCTACAGGGCACCCTGAGTCGCCCGACGGTCGTGCTCGATCCGAGATCGTTCTCGATCAGGTCACCAGCAGCGTCGCGTGCCGCTCTCATAGAGGGGTGGAAGCAGGTCGGTGGCGCCCAAGCCGCCGCAGCGATCACCGCCGTCGACATGTTTGGTGCCATTACCTTGCAGGCAGCATCGGACGGGATCGATGAATCCGAAGGAGGGGACATCA
>JAYTVF010000221.1:0-5656 GCA_043744155.1 Acidimicrobiia bacterium
GCCCGAAGATGCCGCACAACCGCTTGCCGACGCGCAGGTGTGGGCCCTCGGATTGCCCGAACACGATCTGATGTCGCTCTCCAAAATACGTGAGATCGCGTTCGGCATCGGGGCTGACCCTCTCCTATTCGACCCCGGCGCACCGCCAAAGTGGGCCGTCGTTGCCATGAACGAAAAGTCATCGGTTCGCCTCGAATTCCCGAAGGGCGTCACCGGCACTCGCATGGCAATTAACGTGCCGAACAAGAACGACAAGACGAAATTCCATACCGTTGACGCCACGACACTGGTCGATCCGCTGCAGAGTCGGGTCTATTTGCTGGTCCAAACGTGTTCGGCGCAGTGCTTTCTCGACAATCGAAAGGTGATCGATGCGGTCGCCGAATCCTGGACGGTGAACCGAACATGACCCCTCTCATGCCTGACCAAATCGGCGTTATCCACGAACCAGAAAAAACGGTGGAAGCAAAGCCAAGGCGACGACTACTCGCGTATGACCGGATCAAGGTGCTGATCGTGCTGGGGGTGTGGGTGCTGTTCGGCACGCTGCTCAAACACAGCAGCATCCCGATCATCACGTGGTGGGACGCGCTGAAGGAAACGCTGCGGGGCAAACCCTGGTGGTTTGTCGCGGTTGCCCTCGAGATCCTTCGTCAGATGCACTACGCCGTCAGCGAGAACAATGGGAAGTATCACCAGATCTGGGTCACCAGGATCTGGGGCGGGTGGGATCGTTTCTGGACCCGCCGCAATCCGTGGCTGCGTTTCCGCTTGGGACGCCTGGTGAAACGGGCGTTTTGGTTCGTGGTCGTCATTGCCGGATTCTCGTCGCTGTGGGGCGTGTCGTTCCTGCAGGGTGTGGCTGAAGCGCCGCGGCGCTTCTTCTTCAACCCCTTCGGCAGTCAGCAACCGTGGTTCTTCCAACTGATCTTCGTGATGGGCATCGGCGTCATGCAGTTCGTGGCCATCTTCTGGTTCATGTCCCGTGGCGGCGTCGAGACCTACATGCCTGAGGACATCAAGACCCGCTTCACCGACGTGTGGGGCCAAGACAAAGTGCTGGAAAAGATCCGGGAAAACATCATCTTCCTCGACAAACCCGAACAGATCGAGGCCCGCGGCGGTCACGTACCCGGCGGCATTCTGTTGTGGGGACCACCGGGAACCGGAAAGACCCTGATGGCCGAAGCCGTGGCCGGAGAGACCTCGAAGCCATTCGTGTTCGTCGACCCTGGTTCGTTCAAGGCCATGTTCGTCGGCGTCGGCGTGATGAAGGTGAAGTCGCTCTACAAGAAGCTGCGCAAACTGTCGCTGCGCTACGGCGGCGTCATCGTGTTCTTCGACGAAGCCGACACCCTTGGCAACCGCGGTGGTGCGCAAGTGGGCGGGATGGGTGCGGTACCCAGTCTCACCGAGCATCAATGCAATGGCTTGCATTACGCCTCGAGCGCCGCTCATCGTCTGCTGATGGCTCAGGAGGCCGACCTCATCGCCGCCACTGCCACCCCCGAAGTTCGCCGTCGACTCTTACCTGTCGTGATGGGTGGCATGGGGGGCATGGGAGCGATGGACGGCAGTTTGCAAGCCATTTTGGCCGAAATGTCTGGGTTGAAGAAGCCCAAAGCTGGCATCTGGCGATGGGCGCGTGGGTTCCTCACCATGCCGCCGAAGAATCCACCGAAGTACCGCATTCTGACCATCATGGCCACCAACATGCCCGAGGCACTCGACTCTGCCTTACTACGCCCGGGTCGTCTCGATCGTAAGTATCACGTCAACTACCCGTTGCTCGATGGTCGCATCAAGACCTTCGAGGGATACCTGAAGAAGGTCCGACACGAGATCACGCCCGAGCAGATCGAGCGGTTGGCGCTGATGTCACCCCGCATCTCGGGCGCAGCGGTGAAGGACATCGTGAACGAATCACTCATCGCCGCCATGCGACGAGGACGCGATTTCATCAGCTGGGCTGACATTATCGAGGCTCGCGTGTTCAAGGTGTATGGCATGCCCGACGGCGTGGCCGCCACCAAACTCGAGCAGTACGAGACGGCCATTCACGAGGCGTGCCATGCCGTGGCCACCTATCGACTGCGCAAGCGGGAGGCCATCGACGTGGCCACGATTGAAAAGCGCGGTCCGGTCGGTGGCTTCGTTGCTCCGGTGCCGATCGAAGAACGTGATTTCTCGTGGAAGAAGGAACTGGAGGACGACGTGGTCTGCTCGGTGGCGTCGTTGGCCGGTGAGCGACTGTTCTTCGAGAGTGACAACTCGGTCGGTGTTGGTGGCGACCTCGGGTTCTCCACCAACATGGTCAACAACATGATGACCCGCTGGGGAATGGGCGAGACCATCGCATCGACTCGCTCCATAGCCTTTGTCGACACCGAAGGTCCGCATCGTAGGGACAAGGTGGATGAACGCATCGAGACGCATTTGCGGGTGCTTTATGACCGTGCCACCGAGTTGCTCACCGAGAACAGGGGCTTCGTGCTGGCTATCGCCCATGCGCTCATCAGCCGACGTACCATCACCGGGGAGGACATCAAAGCCATCGACGAAGCGACGATGGGTGTCACCCTCGATGGCGCCTGGTATCACTCCCGGGCCAACCGGCTGGCGCTCGAGCAGTTCCACAGTGCGGCGCTGGAAGCCCACAACGCCCAGACCCCGAACGCGTTGCTGGTGGTGCCGCCGCTCCCGGCCGTTGGTCTCCCGCCGCCTCCACCGCCACCGTCTTACTGACCGCACGGGCATGGTCGGCCCTGGTCGACCATGCCCTCTGGCTTGGCTGCAGCGATGCTTGGCCGTGGCCGCCGTGGCCGCCGTGGCCGCTCTGGCTTCGCCGCAGCGCTGCCTGGCCGTGGCCGTCGTGGCCTGAGTGCGGCTGGATTCGGCTCTCAGCCTAGGCTGACCACATGATCAGCGAACCTGTCGTTCCGAGCGTTGGGTGGGGCGTGCTCCACCTTTTCTGCAAGCCAACACCCCTTGCTGACGGCGAGGCGTTGGTGGCCGCAGTCAAGACCACGCAGTCAACCGGCCATCAGGTCGTGACGGCGGCCATGCTCGGCCATAAGGCCGACCTCTGCGTGATGGGCCTTGGGCCCGACCTGCGAGAACTTCGCCGCCTGCAGACCGCAGTGCAACAGGCCGGCTACGACGTGGTTGACAGCTATGTGTCGATAACCGAGGTCAGCGAATACGCGGCTGGTCTGCCTGCAGAGATGCTTCGCCCGCGCCTCGAGCCAGTGCTACCGCCGGAGGGAAAGCCGGCCTTCTGCTTCTACCCCATGTCCAAGAGTCGCGAGGTCGGAGCGAACTGGTTCACCCTGCCGTTTGAGGAGCGCAAGGCCCTGATGCACGAGCACGGCACCTCCGGGCGAAAGTTCGCAGGCCGCATCGTGCAGCTCATCACAAGCTCGACCGGCTTCGATGATTACGAATGGGGCGTCACCTTGTTCGGGCAGCACCCCGATGACCTGAAAGACGTGGTGTATACCATGCGTTTCGACCGCGCTTCGGCCATTTTCGCCGAGTTCGGGCCGTTCTACGTCGGTATGGTCACCCCGGTCGAAGAACTGGCCGCCAGCTTCTGACGGTCGTTGGTCGTCAGCCGACCGTGATTTGGTCGGGTCGCTGCACGTCGCGACCGGAAGGATCGAAGCCGAAGGTGTCGAACGAACCGCCTTCGGTATCACCGGCGTCGTTCAGGTCGAGTGGTCCTGAGGCCCCGACCAGGTCGATGTTGCGCCCCAGTCGCAATTGCTCCGAACAGTCTTGGAAGGTGATGCACTTCACGCCGCTCTTGCTAACGGTGATGACGGCTCCGGCGATCTTGGCCGGGGATTCGCTATTGGTTGAAACCGCAGCCAACGCAATGAGGTTGACGCAGTCGTAGGCGTAGGCGGCGAAGGTATCTGCGGCCCCACCGGTGGCTGCGGCGAATCGCTTTTGCCAATCGGGGTTGTCGGCCGACGCTCGTGGGGCCACACCCTGCACTCGATCGAGCCACGTCGGGTTCGCCGACGCGAACGACGTTTCCCCGACCTTGCGCAGACCATCGTCCACCAAGGTCTTGGCCTTGTTGAGCCCCGACGCACGCAGCGTGGCCAACATTCGGGCCCCGGCATCGCCTGATCCGATCACCGCCAGCGCGTCCGGCGACGAACCGGTGAACACGCGAGCCGCGATATCGCGGTAGTCCTTTGCCGCGGGATCATACGCAACCGCGGCGACCACCGGCAGTCCGCGTCGGGTCAGTTCGGCCCGGATGCCATCGGCGAAAACGCGTCCGTAGTCGTCGTCTGCGTAGATCATGGCGGGCGATTTCGCACCCGTCTGATCGATGATCGTGGCGATCGCGATGGCCTGCAGTCGGTCGCTGGGAATGGTGCGGAACATGAACCCGTTGTCGGCCGGGCTCGAAAGGGCGGCGGCCGTCGCCAGCGGCGTGCAGGTCGGCAGGCCAACACTGGCCAGTCGGTCGCGCAATCCAAGAGCCACGCGCGACGACGCTGGCCCGATCAGGGCGTCAACGGGGTTCTCGCCCATCATCAGATCGAGGGAGGCGGACGCCGTGGCGACATCTTGGCCTTCGTCGAAGCGCACGATTTCGACCAACTTTCCAAAGACGCCTCCGACCTTGTTGATCTCGTCTACGGCCAGGTCGATCGCTCGCAGTAACGGTTGGGACAAGCTTCCCCCTGGGCCCGTCGAAGGCAGCAAAACGCCTATTCGCAACCGACGGTCGCCGTCGGCCAAACGGGGTGCGACGGTGGTCGTCGTGGCGCCTGTCGTCGTGGCTGGCGAGGGTGTTGTTGCGGTGCAGGCGACGCTGAAAAGGGCCAGGCCAAAAACGGTGAGAGAGGCCCGTCGCCGTTCCATCTTGTTCAGTGTAGGTCCGACCGACCATCATTCTCGGTTGTGTCTACCGAGTTGCTGTATCTACGCGATGCCTACCTCACCGGATTTTCGGGCACGGTCGTTGGGTTGCGCGGGGAGGAGATTCAATTAGACGCCACTGCGTTCTATCCAACCGGTGGTGGCCAACCCCACGACACCGGCCGATTGTTCGGGCTTTCCGTGGTGGATGTCAATAAAGAAGGCGACATTGTCTGGCACAAGGTCGAGGGTGGCCCTCGCCCCCGGATGGGCGAAACCGTCACCGGAACCATCGAATGGAAACGCCGTCATGCGCTGATGCGCACCCACACGGCGTTGCACGTGTTGTGTGGCGTGATCTGGAACGAGTGGAAAGTACCGGTCACGGGCGGCAACATGCAGGAGCTGACCGCACGGATGGATTTCGAGTTCGATCCGCTGCCGCCCGACTTTATGTACCGCATCGAGGAACTGGTCAACAAGGAACTCGAGGCCAATCGGTCCATCGAGGTCCACTTCCTGCCACGGGATACCGCGGTCGAAGATCAAGATCTCATCCGCACCAAATCCAATCTCATTCCCGAATCAGTAAAGAGCATTCGTGTGGTCGACATCGTTGGCCTCGACCGCCAAGCCGATGGCGGCACCCATGTGCGCACCACCGGCGAGGTTGGTCGCATCCGGGTACTGAAAACCGAGAGCAAGGGGAAGGGCAACAAGCGCATCCGCGTCGAGGTCATCTCGGCGTGAACGCGTCTATCGATCGTCTCCGCGA
>JAYTVF010000222.1:0-1769 GCA_043744155.1 Acidimicrobiia bacterium
GATATCGGAGATGATGGATATCTCGCCCAAGCTTGGCGAGCTGAACTTCGAACGCTTCCGGGATTGGACGCTGCCGTTCACGCCGAGAAACGCTCGCCCCGCCGTGTTGGCGTTCAACGGAGACACCTACATCGGGCTGGACGCGCCTGCCACGTTTGATGAACGTGACTACACCCACGCCCAGAAAGTGTTGCGCATCCTGTCTGGGCTGCACGGCGTACTGAGACCGCTGGACCTGATCCAGCCGTACCGACTCGAGATGGGGTCGCCAGTGCGCGATCCGAAGTGCCATGACCTTTACTCGTTCTGGGGGAACGAGGTCACCGATCGGCTGAACGCCGACCTCGCGAACAGTCCGGGTGTGCCGGTGCTGGTGAACCTGGCATCGAACGAATACTTCGGTGTCGTGCAACGTGACCGGCTCGACGGCCGCATCATCAGCCCTCGATTCATGGACGCCAAGGGCAACGACGAGTACAAAGTCGTGAGCTTCTTCGCCAAACGAGCCCGAGGTGCCATGGCCGGCTGGATTGTTCGAGAACGCATCAAGACGCCGACCGCTCTCAAGCGTTTCACCGGTCTCGGCTACCGCTTCGACCGTGCCCGCTCCACCGACGACGAGCCCGTTTTCCTCCGCCAGAGCGAGTGACATGACAAGGTTCCAACAAAAGTAGCGTAGATGGCAGAATAAAAGTAGTGTAGATAGTCAAATATTGGTAGTGTAGATACCGTGCCGCCAGCCTACGCCCGAAGGTTGATCGACAACGATCTGGACGTGTTGCTGCCTGAGTTGGCAGCGATTGCCATTGAAGGTGCCAAAGGAGTGGGGAAGAGCGAGACGGCGAAACGTCGGGCGAACACGATCCTCAACTGCGAAGAATCCGCAGTCATCGAATCGCTAGAGGCATATCCGGCCCGCTTGGATCAGGACACGCCACCCGTGCTTCTGGACGAATGGCAGCGATATCCCGCGTCATGGGACCTGGTTCGGCGGAGCGTCGACCGCGATGCCACGGGTGGACGATTTCTCCTCACCGGCAGCGCCACTCCCGTGACGGGCCCGATGCACTCGGGAGCGGGTCGTATCGTCCGCCTACGGATGCGGCCAATGAGTCTGGCTGAGCGTGGACTCGTAGACGAACCAGCCATCAGCCTGACACGACTACTTGCAGGAGACGGGCCAGCGATCAGTGCAGAGACATCGATGACCATCGAGGACTATGTGAGCGAGATTTTGGCGTCCGGGCTACCAGGGATTCGACCGCTCGGGGAACGGGCCAGAAATCTGCAGCTTGACGGCTACCTCGACCGGATCGTCGACACCGAGTTCGCCGACCAAGGTCACCGGATCCGTCGTCCCGCGAGTCTTCGGGGCTGGATGGCGGCATA
The DNA here is from genome assembly GCA_043744155.1 of Acidimicrobiia bacterium. Taxonomy (GTDB): domain Bacteria; phylum Actinomycetota; class Acidimicrobiia; order Acidimicrobiales; family Ilumatobacteraceae; genus JANMCE01. The sequence continues at coordinate 1,390 of JAYTVF010000222.1, forward strand.
CGCCGCCGCAACAGCAACGACCGCCGCGTACGGCACGATTCTGGACGCTGCGACACCCGGCCAAGTGGACAAACCAGCCAAGACAACAACGATGGTCTACCGCGACATCCTTGAACGGCTGTGGGTGTTGGATCCGCTGCCCGGATGGGCGCCGATGTTGAATCCGCTGAGCAAACTCGGGCAGGCACCCAAGCATCACCTTGCCGATCCTGCCCTTGCGGCCCGTCTGCTTGGGGCCACCAAAGAGAGCCTGCTGCGCGGCACGGTGGGCGGTCCGGTTATCCGGAACGGGTTGCTCCTCGGAGGACTTTTCGAATCGCTCGTGACACTGTCGGTCCGAACCTACGCGGAGCAGTCATCGGCACGCGTGTCTCACTTTC
>JAYTVF010000223.1:0-5648 GCA_043744155.1 Acidimicrobiia bacterium
ATCGCCAACTTCAAGGCAGCACTGGCGGCGTCGGGCCAGTCCGAAGGCTTCATGACTTCGGTGGGGCCGGCCAGCGCTGCCCGGGTGTCCAACTCGTACTACAAGACCGACGAAGAGTTCGTCTGGGCCTGTGCCGATGCCATGCGTGAGGAATATAAAGCCATCCTCGATGCAGGGCTCGTACTGCAGATTGACGATCCGTCCATCGCCGAGAACTGGGATCAGATCAACCCCGAGCCATCGGTGGCCGACTATCAGCAGTTCACGATGCGCAATGTCGAGGCATTGAATCATGCGCTGCGTGGCTTGCCGATGGATCGGATCCGCTTCCACCTGTGCTGGGGTAGCTGGCACGGACCGCACACCACCGACATCCAAATGAAGGACATCATTGACGTCATGCTCGCCATCGACGCTGGTGGCTACTCGTTCGAAGCAGCCAACGCCCGCCACGAGCATGAGTGGACTGTGTGGCGTGACGTGAAACTGCCCGAAGGCAAGGTCATCATTCCCGGCATCGTCGGCCACGCAACCAATGTCGTTGAGCACCCCGAATTGGTGGCGCAGCGCATTATCCGCTTCGCCGAACTGGTCGGCCGCGAAAACGTCATTGCGGCCACCGACTGCGGATTGGGTGGCCGCATTCACGCCGACATCGCCTGGGCGAAGTTGCAATCTCTCGCCGACGGAGCGGCCATCGCCACAAAGCACTTGTGGCGCTAACCAAAAAACCAAGACGGCACGGCCCGTTGGCGTGATTTCGCAGTCCCTGCGTGTCGGCAAAGACGGCGTAGGTGCGTACACGCCTGGGCTGAGGGCCAATCAGAGTCCCGTGCGATGGGGCCGAACCAGGATGCACACAACCTCGCACGCGGATGCACACAACCCCACCACAAATCGCCCAATTTGGCCCGACTTTCGGGTTGGTTGTGTGCTTTTCCCGACGAGGTTGTGTGCATCACTGGGCCCGACACCCGCCGGTTGTGCCCGACTCACCTGGCCGACGACCTGGCCGACACCCGCCGGTTGTGCCCGGCGGGCTGGTGCAGGAGTCACATGCCGCCAGGGTTAGCGGGGGCGAATGTAGTGGGCGGTACGGGCATCGGCGGAAGGTCCGGCGCAGAGGCCTGCGATCACACCTTCGATGTCGGCGGCGGAGCGGTTTTGGCTGAGTTTCCATTTGCCCTCGATCCGGTCGATCACCATCTCGACGCCAACGATCCCGTTGAGCATCGTGTCAAGATAGTCACGCGGCGCATCATCCACCGACCACGGCTCGGCTCGCTCGCTTTCGTGGCGGGTCGTCAAACGCCGTACGAGTGCCTCTTTCCATGCCGCGTCGTGATGCACCGTGATCGTGCCGTGGGCGTGAACGAGCACATAGTTCCAGGTCGGCACCACCTTGCCGTCGATTGCTTTCGAGGGATAGAACGACGGGCTGACATAACTGTCGGTGACGGTGAAAATGACCATCCCACGGGCGCCTGCAAGCCGCTCCCAATGGCGGTTGGCCTTAGCGATATGACCGACGAGCCGCCCGTGATCGCCGCCCGCCTCCCACAACAGTGGCAGCAGCGTCGACTCCAGCTCCTGCGCACTCGAGCTCACGAGATGCCCGACTCTCGCCGCCCCGATCGCCGCGGCGAGCACGTCAGGATCAGACTCGGCGAACGCCTCGGGTATATACATCGCCCCATTCTTCCCGAACCGGCCCCCGTCGGCGTACTGATAACGCACGTTGTTGGCACAGGACAACTCGGCTCATCAGCATCCTGAGGAGGCCCACAGGGCAACTCGGCTCATCGGCACGTTGGGGTGGAGATGTCGAGGATGATGTCGGCTTGGGCGAGAGCGGCGGGTCGAGTCGAGGCGGCTAGCACGGTGACGCCGGCCTCCCGCAACCGTTCCCACAAACGCAGCTCGGTTTCCACGTCGAGGGCGCTCGTGAGGTCATCCAAGATGACCAACTCCGTGTGTCTCAGGAAGGCTCGGGCTGCGGCGGCACGCTGTAGCTGACCTCCCGAGAGTCGGATGCCTCGGGCGCCAATACGGGTCGCCAGACCGTCGCCGAAGCCGGCGACATCTTCCTCGAACGCCGATTGGCGCAGGGCGCCCGCTATCACCTCGGGTGATGAAAAAGTGTCGAGCAACAGGTTGTCGAGCAGCGAATCGGCGAACAATACCGGTGTCTGGGGCACGAAAGCGCAGTGCGGGGGGATGAAAAAGGCAGCCCGATCCTCAACCACTGACCCGTTCCACAAAATGGCCCCGGAGTCGAGGGGCAACAGGCCGAGCACCGCTTGCAGCAAGGATGACTTCCCCGACGCAACCGGCCCGGTGATGATGGCGATCTGCCCTCGCCGCAACGTCAGGTCGATATTGCGCAACCCGCGATCCGCCACACTCAAGTCACGAATCGTCAGGATTTCCAGCGGTCGGAGCGCCAGCTCCGTGGGAGCAGCGATAGGACCGCCGCCCACGATCGGCGCGACGCGATGCACCGTCAGCCCCTCGGACTGCGAGGCCGGAAGCAGCGCAGTGAGTCGCCCCCACGCCACCTCGAATCGGCGATGCCCAACCAGCAGAATGGCTAGCCGCCGGGGCAACCAAGCCAGGTCGGCCAAATAGGCGGCGAACAGCGTGACCCCACCCGCGTCGAGGCGATGCGATGCCACCCCGAACGCTGCCACCAGCAACGCCAGCCCAAGGCACAGATCTGAGGCCGCGTCGGTGACCGTGAACATGCTCTCGCTCAAAACTTGGTCGGTGACCGCAGCCTTGGCTCGCTTGGTTCCCAACACCGCGAACCGCGTCAGTACAGCGTCGCGAGCGCCGAACAGTCTGATGGTGACGGCGGCCGACAGGGCCGAACCGAGAAAGCCGGTGACCTCAGTGGTGGCTGCCCGCTGACGTCCACGCGCTCGACGCACCTTGTTGCCGATCCAACGATTCAATACGGTGAGCAGCGTCAGCGGCAGCACGCCCACCACTGCGGCAAGCACATGCACTCGCAACAATACGATGAACGCGATGACCGAAAAGGTGCCGACGCCCGCGATGTCGACCAGGGTGTCCATGATGCCGACCAAGTCGCGCGGGTCATCCCGAATGGTCGACACCACCTTGGCCGGCGACCTGGTACGCACCCCCGCGTCGGGACCGCCTGAGGACACCTGGGCGTGCATCAAGTTGGTCTGCACCAAACTGACGGCGGCCATGTAGCCCTGGTGGTAAGGCTGCACACCCACCACGTGCAAGGCCAGGAACGCGGCGTTGGCCGCGAAAACTGTGGCGTTCAGCACGAAGAAGCGGCCGCTGGTGCCGTGGGTCTGTAGCTCCCGAAACGCCAACGCGAACAGCGTGCCGGGCACCAGAGGGAAGATGAACAGCCCAACCCATACCAGCGATCCGCCGTAGAAATGCTTGGGGCGATATCCCGTGAGGCGACCGGAGCGCCGTAGGTCAGCGAGCAGGCTCATACCATCCACTCCTCGGTTTCGGCTCCGGCATGGATCAAGCGGGCAAATCGTGAGTCGGGATCGGCGACAAGGTCGGATCGAGCGCCAAACTCGACTACACGGCCACGTTCGAGCACCGCGATGTCGTCGCAGCGGTCAAGGGTGGTCAAGCGGTGGGCGATGATCACGGCGGTACGGCCAGTGAGTAATCGTTCGGTCGCTTCTTCCAGGCGGGCCTGTGTGATCGGGTCGACCCGTGAGGTCGCTTCATCGAGCACCACCACGGAGGGCTGGCGACAAAACAGGCGAGCCAAGGCCAACAGCTGACCCTCGCCGGCCGACATACCGGCTCCCCCGGCGTCGCTCATCAACTGGGTCTGCAATCCGTCGGGTTGCGCGGCGAGCCAGTCAGCGAGACCAACCTCGGCCAGGGCCGCAGTGATGACGGCATCGGGAATACGGTCGTCGAACAGGGCGACGTTGTCTCGGACGGTGCCCGGGAAAAGCTGCACCTCTTGGGGGACAGCGGCGATACGAGCCCGGAAGTCGGCCTCGGACACATCATCGGCCGCCACCCCGCCGAAGGAGATTCGGCCATCGGTCACCGGTACGAGACGCAGCAGCAGGCGGGCGATGGACGACTTGCCCGAGCCGGTGCGGCCAACCAATCCGAGGCGACGGCCTGAACCCACGTGCAGCGTGAGGCCAACCAATACTTCGGCATCCCCATCGTCGTAGGTGAGCCCGACACCGTCGAGGTCGATAGTGAGCGGGCCATCGGGGAGAAGCGTCGACCCGTAGGTGACGACCGGTCGAGCGAGCAATTCGGCCATACGCCGTGCAGCACCACCAGCACCGGCGAGTTCCTGCAGGCGCCAGCCCAGGCCGGTCACCGGTTCGGTGGCCGCGGCCGCGATGCGGAAACCGGCCAGCACCGTACCGACCGTGACTCGGCCGTTGGCCATCAGCAGCCCACCGCCGATCAGCATGAAGACTTGTCCGCCCATGAGCAGCACCTTCAGCTTGGCCAGCAGCGTCATCTGGGCCTTCATCCGGCGGCGTCCAGCTTCGATCAGACTGTCGCTCGCCTCAGCGACACGGGTGACGGCGACATGACCCGAGCCGAGCGTGGCCAGATCGTCGGCGCCGCTCAATCTTTCCTCTACGACGCTCAGCAGGTTGGCTTCGCGTTCACGTTCGGCCTGAGCCTCATCGATAGCGGTGTCACGATGGCGCCAGATGAACCAACCGAGTGCGACGGTGTTCAGCACGAGGATCGGGGCCAATACTGGGGCACGCCAGACAAGCACGAGCACCCCGCCCACCGCGACGAAGATCAGCGCAATCACCTGCGCGACGAAGAGCGAAAGCAGCCCGGTGAGGGCGGTGACGTCACCGTCAATGCGGCTCACAAGCTCGCCCGTAGGGTGATCCCGCAGAAAGGCACGGTCGGCATCGAGTACGCGACCGGCCAATTCATAGCGGGCCTCATTGGTGATCTGCCAGGCGACGGTGGTCGACCGCCAGGTCACCAGCATGTGTACGCCAGAGGCCATAAGCCCCATCGCTACGTAGGCGATGCCGATTGGAGCTAACCCGGAGATGTCGCGCCCGCTCGCCAAGCGGTCGACGAACGCGCCCAGTAGCAGTGGGCCCGCCAACGTGACCCCGGTCGCGGCCGTGAGCGCGAGACCGAAGCCAATGATCGCCCGCCGATGCGGTTGCGCCAGACGCGCCAAGAGCGCCCACGGCGAGTCCGATGACATGGACAGAGTCTCGTCGCCCTCGCCGGTCGCGCGTCGAGCCATTCTCTGGCGGCGCGCCGGGCCGGGCATAACCAGTGATCCAGGCCCTAAGGTCAAGCCATGACTGCTACCTCGGGACTTCAACTTCGCACGCTTGTCACCAACGCCGGGCAACTCGAGCTGTCGCTGGTCGAGATCCCGACACCGACGCCGGGGCCCGACGAGGTCGTCATCAAAATCCAGGCGTCGCCGATCAATCCATCCGATCTGGGCCTCTTGTTGGCCGGTGCCACCTTGGATGACGCAACGGTCAGCGGTTCGGGCGCTCGCACCGTCATCTCGGTGCCCCTCGGGGCGGAGAGCCTTCGGGCCATGAAAGCTCGGCTCGATCAGTCTTTGCCGATCGGCAACGAGGGTGCCGGAGTAGTAGTCGCAGCCGGATCCT
>JAYTVF010000224.1:0-21399 GCA_043744155.1 Acidimicrobiia bacterium
CCCAGGGAGTCGATGATGCGACCCCGCGGAGGGGGCAGGGCCACCGTACGGACGCGGTTGTCGGCAACTTTTACCTCGAGGCCGGGCGACGCCGCCACCTGCAAAAACCACAATCGGCCGAAGAGCGCAGCGAAAAGGGCTAGTACCGTGACGCCCAAGACACTCAATCTGATGGCGCTGGTCTCTGCTCGCATTTCTCACCATTCTGCCTTGTTCAGTCACCAAAGCGGCGTCACGGACCGCGGTACCTGTCAGAGACGAGGTCGATCCGCAGTCATCATTGCCCACCGGACCATGCGTACCAAGACCGGCGCGAGAACGAAACCGGTCGCAGCTGTGACGATCATGGCGGCCAGCAAATCTCGTGAGATCGCCTCGCCGCGCCCAAAAATTCCCGCGACAATGGCTTCGGTCAGGGTGGCCATGCCCGCACCGCCCGCCACGATGATCGGGATGAGGAACCGGAGATTCTGAATCGGTTCAGCTGGCAGGATTCCCACAGCGAACGCCGCCAAACCATATGCCAGACCTTTGATACCGAATGGGGTGGCAATGAGCAGATCGAAGCCGATTCCGAAAACAAATGCGGCGCGAGCACCCCGGCGAGGTCCAACGATCAGACCGGTCACGGCAGCGAGGATCGCCACCAGATCAATGATGCCACCAAACGGGCGCACTTCGGAGAGGAACGACGCCTGAACGCCGAGAACGGTCGTCAGGAGAAGTGCAGTGCGGAGCAGGGAGCTTTCCGCCAGCGAAGCGAACATTGCTACGTGGTGGGCTTTGCGGCCACAGGCTGCTCACGCCGACTGGGGTCATACAGGATTATGGTGACGATGCTCACTCGGTTCAAGTCGGCGACGGGTTCAACGACCACCGTAAGTTGGCTCGATCCCTTGCGAGGCTCGACCGATTTCACTCGACCAACAGGGATGCAAGCAGGGAAAAGACTCTGATCGCTGCCGGCTGTGGAAACTGGGTCGCCGACCTTGACGTTTTCGATCCCGTGAGTGAAATCGATGGTCAGTGGCTTATCGCGCCCGTTGCCGTGCAGATCACCCTGCTCATTCGCCACCAGTATGGTGGTCGTCGTCGTTGGAGGAATCGTCGTCGTCGTCGTCGGCGCTACCGTGGTCGTTGACCCGCTCGAATCTTCGAACGGAGCCTGTGTCGTGGACGTGGGGAGACCGGCGATAGTGCTGGTGGTTGTGGTGATGCCGCCTGCGGCCACTGCTGACTCGGCCAATAGATCGGCAGCCGACTTGGCCACGTGCGCCGTGCCCAACACATTGACCGACACGTGGACCGTCGGATCAAACAGCAGGTTCACAAACGCGTGGGTGGATGAAACCTTTCCAACACGGCCGATCAGCCCAGCGGGGGTTATCGCCGGCATCCCTTCCTTGATCCCGTTATCGCTCCCCCGGTTGACTTCCAAAGACGACTCGTAGTTCGTCGCTGGCCTGCCAACTACCTCAGCAAAGGCTCGCGGAATGCTGGAACAGGGCAAGAGGCCGAACTGCGCGCGCAACGAGTTGAGCTCTTGGATCTGCGTTTCCGCTTCTATCGAGGCACCCTGGTTGCGCGTCTCTGCATCGCGAAGCGCCTCGTAGTCCTTGCGTAAACGGTCATAGTCACGAATGCCGTGCCACACATTCTCAAACGGGCGAAAGACGGTGCGTCCGACGGATCGAACCGGGGAGAAGACGTCTCGGCTGGAACTGCGGGCCTGGTCAAGTGATTTGTTTCCCCGAACGTCAAGAGTGATCAGGGTGACCGCTAGAAGGATCAGTACGGCAACGACGCGCCGACGACTGCCGCGAATGGGAAGGGGCATGGTGCCTTGAGGAGGCTGGCTCAGCTGTCCGAGAAGGACGTCTGGAACAAGCCGGCCTTGGTGAGTGCATCGATGTTGTCGAGAGCCATACCCGAGCCGATCACGACGGACAGCAATGGATTCTCGGCGATATGAATCGGCATTCCGGTCTCGTGCGCCAACCGTTCCGACATGCCTCGCAGCAACGCACCACCCCCGGTGATCATGATGCCCTGCTCCATGATGTCGGCGGCTAACTCGGGTGGGGTTCGGTCGAGCGTGGCCTTCACCGCGTCGACGATGGCGCTGATGGGCTCATCAAGGGCTTCTCGAATTTCTTCCGAGGTTACGGTGATCGTCTTGGGCAGACCTGACACCAGGTCGCGACCGCGGATCTCGGCCATCAGTTCATCCTCGAGCGGCCATGCCGACCCCATTGCCACCTTGAGCTCTTCGGCAGTCTGTTCACCTAGCGCGAGTGAATACTCCTTTTTGATGTAGTTCATCACCGCTTCGTCGAGCTCATCGCCGGCCACCCGCACGCTTTGGCTTACGACGATGCCGCCGAGGGAGATGACAGCAACCTCGGTGGTGCCGCCACCAATGTCGACGATCATGTTTCCGGCCGGTTCCTGCACCGGAAGCCCGGCACCAATTGCTGCGGCCATGGGCTCTTCGATGATGTACGCCGGCTTGCGTGCTCCGGCGAACTCGGCGGCGTCGCGTACGGCGCGGCGTTCAACGGGCGTGATGCCGGCGGGCACGCAAATGACCATGCGTGGTTTGGCGAACTTGCTGCGGTGCACCTTTTGGATGAAGAAGCGCAGCATTTTTTCGCAGATCTCGAAGTCGGCGATGACGCCGTCCTTCAAGGGACGGATAGCCTGAATATGCCCCGGGGTGCGGCCCATCATGCGCTTGGCTTCAAGCCCTACCGCCACCGGCTTGCCGTCGCGGACGTTTACCGCGACGACGGAGGGCTCGTTCAGCAAAATGCCTTGGCCGCGTGCGTAGATGAGCGTGTTCGCGGTACCAAGGTCAACAGCGAGGTCGCGAGAAAGTCCGAAATTACCAGCCATAAGCGTGTCGCCCTTCGCGTGGCAGGGCCAGGAAGGCCCAACGATAGCGGACCGAGACCCCCGTAGGCCTGCAGGTCGTTACTTGGCCAGCTTGGGGAAGAAAATCTTGATCTCGCGAGCGGCTGATTCGGGGCCGTCGGAACCGTGCACCTGGTTCTCAGTGAACAGCGTGCCGTAGTCGCCGCGGATCGTGCCGGGGGCAGCTGCCATGGGATTGGTGGCACCCATCATCGTGCGAACCGCTTGCCATGTGTCGGCCGGACCCTCAAGCACCATCGTGATTGCTGGGCTTCGGGACATGAAGGCCACCAACTCAGCGTAAAAACCCTTGCCCTTGTGTTCGGCGTAGTGCTTGGCGAGAATCTTCTCGTCGAGCAGGCGGTACTCGAGACCGACGACCTTCAGACCCTTGCGCTCGAAACGGGCGATGATTTCGCCGGCGATACCCCGCTCAACAGCGTCGGGCTTGATGATGACAAAAGTACGATCTGACATAACGGTGCGCAAGACTAGGGGCTACACCACAGCAATGCTGAATCCGAGCGTTGCGCGAGCGGTAGCGAGCCAACCAAGGCATGTCACGACAGGCACCGCATTGTCTGAGCGAAGCGAGTCCGAGCGTTGCGCGAGCGGTAGCGAGCCAACCGAGGCATGTCACGACAGGCGACGCTTTAGGTGCGGACGGGCCGCGCCGACGAGATACAGGCTCCCGGTGACCAAGATGGCATCGTCGCTGTTGGCGTTGTTGAGGGCTCGATCACAGGCCCGCTCTACTGTTTCGACGACCTCGATAACATCGCAACCGACCTGTTTGGCTGCCTCAGCCGTGACCCGCGCCGAGATCGCACGAGGCGACGGTGGTGTGCAGCAAATGACGCGATCGGCCTCGTCGGCGCGAAGCGCGCTCAACATGGCCGCCGGGTTCTGGCTCGAAAGAAATCCGACCACCATGATGCGCTGCCCGGCCGGATCAAAGTCTTCGGCAAACACGGCGGCGCATGCATCCGCTCCGTGCGGGTTGTGCGCTCCATCCAGTATCACCAACGGCTGGTGCCCGAGCACCTCAAATCGGCCGGGCCAACGCACGCTGGAGAAGCCTTCTGCCAACACGTCCTGCTGCACGGCGGCGTCAAAGAAGGCCTCTACGGCCGCAAGGGCCAGCGCGGCGTTGTCACCTTGGTGCCGGCCGTGTAGGGGCACGAACACGTCGGTGTAGGCACCGTGCGGCGTTCGAAAGTCGCAGAGTCGACCCCCGAGAGCCAACTCGTTTTCTACGCACAGGAAATCGACGTCTCTTTCGATGACACGGTCGGCTCCTGCGGATCGAAAAATCTTGGCAAGCTCTGGGTCTGTCTCACCGAGCACCAACACCGAGTTTTGCTTGATGATTCCCGCCTTCTCACGAGCAATGTCCGCGAGCGAAGGTCCGGCGAACTGGGCGTGATCCATGCCGACATTTGTGACAACGGCCACCAAAGCCTCAACGACGTTGGTGGCGTCCCATCGTCCGAGCATGCCTACTTCGACCACGACGACGTCGACCGCCACGTCAGCGAACCAGCGAAATGCCGAGGCAGTCATCAGTTCGAAATAGGTCGGACGAACACCAGCGAGTACCTCGATATCGGCAATCGCGGCAATTTGCTCAGCGAAATCGCTGTCGGAGATCGGCTCGGCGTTGAGGCACATCCGTTCGTTGGGGCGTTCGAGGTGCGGGCTCGTCATGGTACCGACAGTGAGGCCGTGAGCCATAAGTAATCGCGTGATCATCTGGGCGCTAGAGCCCTTGCCGTTCGTGCCGGTTATGTGAATGGCCGGATACGCCAACTGCGGATCGCCAAGAAAAGCCATCAGGCGCTGCATGTTCTCGATTGATGGCGAGTCGACCCGACCGGTCTTTTCGTAACTCATGTGCGCGTCGATATACGCAAGCGCCTCGGAATACTGCATTATGGCCAGCCTAGGGGTGAGCGGGTCTGCTACGAGGCAGCGCGACGGGGGCGGTTCACACGCCCATGCTCGCGGGGGATGAGCGTCGGGTTGGCCTTGGTGCGCACGGCATCACCATCGATGACGCAGCGAGAGATGTCCGTGCGACCGGGAAGGTCGTACATAACGCTCAGCAGCACTTCTTCCAGGATAGCGCGCAGCCCACGAGCGCCCGTACCTCGAAGCAGCGCCAAGTCAGCGACAGCCTCAAGTGCATCGGGAGTGAAGTCAAGCTCGACATCTTCGAACTCGAAGAACTTCTGATACTGCTTCACCAGCGCGTTCTTCGGCTCGACCAAGATCTTGATTAGCGCATCCTGGTCAAGGTTCTGCACCGCACCGATGACAGGCAGGCGACCAACGAACTCGGGAATGAGACCGAACTTCAGCAGATCTTCGGGCAGCACCTCAGCAAACAACTGACCGGCGTTGCGATCCTGTTTCGAGCGGATCTGAGCGGCAAAGCCCACGCCCTTGTGGCCCACGCGATTCTCGATGATCTTTTCCAGCCCGGCGAAAGCCCCACCGCAGATGAACAAGATGTTGGTCGTATCAATCTGGATGAATTCCTGGTGAGGATGCTTCCGGCCGCCCTGTGGGGGAACCGACGCCGTGGTGCCTTCGAGAATCTTCAACAGGGCTTGCTGTACGCCTTCGCCCGACACGTCACGAGTGATCGACGGGTTCTCGCTCTTCCGGGCGATCTTGTCGATCTCGTCTATGTAGATGATGCCGGTCTCAGCCTTTTTGACGTCGTAGTCAGCCGCTTGAATGAGCTTTAGCAGGATGTTTTCGACATCCTCGCCCACGTAGCCAGCTTCGGTCAGCGCTGTGGCGTCGGCCACCGCAAAGGGCACATTCAACATTCGGGCCAGGGTTTGGGCCAGGTGCGTCTTTCCGCAACCGGTGGGACCGAGCAACATAATGTTGCTCTTGGCCAGTTCGACGTCATCGTGCCGACCAGGGCCGCTGGCCGCAGTCTGGTATTGGATGCGCTTGTAATGGTTGTACACGGCAACGGACAGGACCCGCTTGGCGGCATCCTGCCCGACGACGTAGTCGTTCAGAAACGAGAAAATCTCTCGGGGCTTGGGGAGTTCATCGAATTTGAGATCTGAGGTCCCGGAGAGTTCTTCCTCGATGATCTCATTGCAGAGATCGATACATTCGTCGCAGATATAGACGCCAGGTCCGGCGATCAGCTTTTTGACCTGCTTCTGAGATTTTCCACAGAAACTGCACTTCAGCAGTTCCCCCGTATCCCCGAACTTCGCCATCTGCGCCTCTGTCCTGTTACCTGATCGGTCCGCTGGCATCAGCGGCGTTTCGTGAGGAGATCACGTCGTCGATGATGCCGTATACCTTTGCTTCATCTGCTGACATCACAAAATCACGGTCGGTGTCGGCGTGGATCCGAGCGACCGGCTGACCGGTATGTTCCGACAAGATGGTCTCGAGCAACTCACGCATGCGCAGGATCTCCTTGGCGGCCAATTCCAGATCAGACACCTGAGCGTAGCCAGTCTGGCCATAGGGTTGGTGCAACAGCACCCGACCGTGTGGAAGCGCCATGCGCTTGCCGGCCGTACCCGATGCCAGCAGCACCGCAGCGGCCGATGCCGCCTGGCCGTAGCAGATCGTCGCGATATCGTTCTTGATGAACCGCATCGTGTCGTAGATGGCGAACAGCGCCGTGATATCACCACCAGGGCTGTTGATGTAGATGTTGATGTCCTTGTCGGGATTCTCCGATTCAAGGTGCAACAACTGCGCGCAGACGACGTTGGCCAGCATCTCGTCGATCGGCGAACCGATGAAGATGATGTTGTCCCGAAGTAGCTTGCTGAAAAGCCCTGAGCCTCGCTCGCCGCGGCTGGTCTGTTCGATAACAGACGGCTCATAGACAATGTTGGAGATCTTCATTCGCTGTCGGCCTCCTCGCCGCCCTGTCCCGGGAACACGATCGAACGGTCGATCGGGTGACCCTCGGGATCCACGATTTCGACTCTATCGAGGAGAATGTCCAACGCCTTGCGCTTGCGAAGATCTGCCACTAGATCCTGCACAGCTTCATTCTTTTCATACGCTTTGCGTACCTGATTCGGCTTCTGCCGAACCTGGATGGCAATGCGCTCGTACTCGGCGTCGATATCGTCGGGCTCGACCGTGACCGCCTCCGCGTCCGCCACCGATCTCAGCGCGAGGTCGACCTTGACCCCTCGGATCGAAGCTTCCCGCAGGCTCTCCATCAAAGAGTCCTGATCCTGGCCGGTCATCATCAGGTACTGCTCAAGCGTGATGCCCTGCGCTTGCAACTGCATCACGAAGTTCTGGGCACGACCCTGCAGTTCCTGGTTCACGAGCGAGGTCGGCACCTCTTCGTCAACGAGTTCAGCCAGAGCTTGCGTGGTGCGATCCACAGCCATCTGGCGCAGTTGGTTGTGGCGAACCTCAGTGAGCCGCGTGCGGATGGAGGACCGCCAGGCCTCGACCGTGTCGAACTCACCCACGTTCTCATCAACCCAGTTGTCGGTCAGTTCTGGCAGAACAAGCTCTTGCAGCTTGGTGACCTCGACCGCGAAATCAGCCAGGAAGTCCGTGCCTGACGGCGTCGCCGTGAACTCGAGTGAGTCACCGACGTTGGATCCGACGAGTTCTTGGTCGAAAATGTCGGCGACCCAGCCTTTGCCGATCTCGTACTGCCAATCCGAGGTGTTCAGACCCGGGATCGGCTCCCCGTCACGATGGGCGGCCAGGTCGAGAGTAATGAAATCACCCGTGACCGCTTGACGGTTGACATCAGTGAGCGAACCGTTGCGGCTGAGTTCGGACTTGATCGGTGCCTCGATCTCGTCTTCGGTCGGATGAGCGGCGGGCAACTCGACCCGCAGACCGCTGTAACCCGGCACCATGATCTTGGGGCGAACCGGCACCGTCGCGTCAAATGTGACCGGACCAGACTCTTCACCACCAGTGATGTCGACGTTCGGAGTATCGATGATGTCGATGTTGTGCTCACGCACCGCGCGGGCGAGGTATTGCGGAATGCCGTCGCGCAACGCCTGCTCCCTGGCCGGAGCGACACCGATCCGGGCTTCGAGAACCGCACGTGGCGCTTTGCCGGGCCGGAAGCCGGGAAGGCGCACTTCCTGGGCGATCTTGCGGAACGCAGCAGTGATATCGGTATCAAATTCCGCCTCGTCTACTTCGACGGACAGCTTGACTTGGTTAGCTTCGAGAGTTTCGACAGAACTTTTCATACGAGGTCGGCAAGCTTACCGTTCGCGCTCCAAAGTTGAGGCATGCATGCAGAGGCGCGCCTTGTCGAGTACCAGCTAGGGCCATCGAGGCGAAATCTGCCAAACTGATTGGGTATGCCGATCTGGAAAGCGCACAAACTCGCGACACCCCACGCAGACCAGCTGGCGCTGCGTAGCGGAGACCGCGTCGTCACCACCGTCGATCTCGAAGGGGTTCCCGAGGGCACCGACGGCAAAGTGATTCTGGCCAACGGTTTCAACTGGCTTCGCTACCGGGTCCAGTTCAGCAACGGCGCCGAGCTCGGCGATCTCGATGGCCGACAGTTGGCACCGACGGGAAAGACCGCCAAACGACTGGCCAAGTCCAGCCGATAGCTTGACGAACGCAATTGGAATGCGGTCAGCTCAACGGGGCCGATAGGCTGCGTTAAAACCGGGGTGTGGCGCAGTTGGTAGCGCGCGGCGTTTGGGACGCCGAGGCCGAGGGTTCGAGTCCCTCTACCCCGACAAAGACAGAGAAGCCCGGTGCCCTTCGTCGAAGAGGGCTGTCGTGTGACGTCCTCGTCGCTGGCGTGGGGCGCCTTCGACTAGCCGCAGTCACCTGCGAGTTCGTGAGGTCGTACGATACGGCCGTGACCGACCAGCTCTACTTCCGCCAACTCTTGTCCGGCCGAGATTTCGCTCAAGCCGATGTGCTGGCTCAACAGATGGTGAACTTCGTCTATGCCGTGGGCGACCGGGCCACGGGTGAGTGTGTACTCATCGACCCGGCCTACGACGTCAACGCGCTCATCGACCTGGTCGAGGCCGACGGTATTCGGGTGACCGGTGTGCTGGCCACCCACTACCACGCTGATCATGTGGGCGGATCGATGATGGGCTACAAGATCCAGGGTGTCCACACATTGCTCGAACGACTCGGCGTCAAGATCCATGTACAGGCTGCCGAGGCCGATTTCGTGAAGAAGGTGACCTCAGTCTCCGACGGGGATCTGGTGCTCCATCAGTCCGGCGATGTCGTCACTGTGGGATCGGTGCCCATCACTCTGCTGCACACCCCGGGGCATACACCGGGCAGCCAGTGCTTCTTGTTCGACGGCCGGTGCGTCTCCGGGGACACGCTGTTTCTCGATGGATGCGGCCGCACCGATCTTCCGGGCTCCGACCCGACCCAGATGTTCGACAGTCTGGCCAAGTTGGCAAGCCTTCCCGATACCACTGTGGTGTATCCCGGCCACAACTACTCCGCACCACTGTCGTCTGGCACGATGGAAACCGTACGGACGTCCAACTACGTGTTTCGCCCGAAGTCGCGCCAGCAATGGCTCGCCATGTTCGGCTCGTAGGCAGCTGGACGCCCGCTGGCTACCTCAGTCGGTAGATGTAGCGGCGGTTGGTCCGAACTCGGCTAGGCGGCTGCCGGTGGAATGCAGATGCTCGCCCATGCGTGCGAGGTCTTCGCCGGTGCCGTTCAGGCGATCACCGACGAGCCGGAATTGGCTGGCCACGCTGCCGAGGCCCGACGCCACCCCGACCAGTTTCTGGGCGTGTTCGCTCAGCTCGCCCGCCGCACCAGCGTGGAATCCGTGCACAATGCCGGCCAGACGCTGCACCATTTCGACAGCGCCGACCAACTCGTCGCGGCAGCTTTCCAGTGCATCGGACGCCACGCCGACGAGGGAGTGAATGGGCGAATCACCCCCGGCCAGAAAGCCAGCGGCATTGGTGGCGGCGCCCGCAGCCGTCACCAGTCCGTCGCCGGCATCGCCGAGCAGCTTGGGCGTGTTTTGAATCAGACGGACGATGTCATCGCCGTGGGTGTTGAAGAACGAGATCACCTTGGTGATGTCGCCGACCATCTCACCGAGCGGGTTTCCGTGGGTGAGGTTGTCGAGTAAGCCCATTTGTTTCCTCCTAGAAGCGTGCGGTGACATTAGTGCCGAATCCGAGGCACCTCGCACGAAAGAAGAGGCGGAGTGCGCCACGGGCCGCTATCGTGACGCTGCCCGCGGGTGTAGCTCAGTGGCAGAGCACCGTCCTTCCAAGTCGGCTACGCCAGTTCGATTCTGGTCACCCGCTCCCGCCTCGCCGCCAGTTGCGAAGATACTTTCGCAGCTGGCGGCGCAGCTTTTCCGACAGAATGGTGCGATGCCCGGCCTTCTGCCTGACCCTCCCCTCCAGAGCTTCGCCAGCGACAACACCGCCACCGTCCACCCGACGGTGATGCAAGCCCTCTTCGACGCCAACGTCGGTCACCAGACGGCCTACGGCCACGATCCGTACACCGATGAATGCAGCGCGCGTTTCAGAGACCTCTTCGGCGCAGCGGTGACAACTCTTTTGGTTTGGGGCGGTACCGGCGCCAATGTGGTGGGCCTAGCTTCGGTGCTGCAGGCAACCCAAGCAGTCATATGCAGTGATGTGGCCCACATCAATGTCGACGAAGGGGGCGCGCCCGAGCGCTTCAGCGGCGCCAAACTGATCGATCTGCCCACTATCGACGGCAAGCTGCATCCTGACCAGATCGCGCCGATGCTGCATGTGCTCGGTGATGAGCACCACGTGCAGCCGCGAGTTCTCTCCCTCACCCAGGCCACCGAATTCGGCACCCTCTACTCCCCCGCCGAGATCGGGGCGTTGGCGGATCTAGCCCACCGCCACGGCATGGTCGTACACATGGACGGCGCTCGGATCGCCAACGCGGCCGCCGCCCTTGGCGACGTTCGATCGTTCACGATAGAGGCCGGTGTCGACATCTTGTCGTTCGGCGGGACCAAGAACGGCATGATGTACGGCGAGGCGGTCGTCTTTCTCAACCCGGCGCTGGCTGGGCAGGCCCGCTTCATCCGCAAGCAGGCCACGCAGTTGCCATCCAAAGCCCGCTACATCGCAGCCCAGTTCAACGCGCTCATCCACGATGGTCTCTGGTTGGCGAACGGGGCCAACGCCAACGCCATGGCGCAACGTCTGTACGACGGCGTGCATCGGCTCTCAGGCGTGCAGTTGGCGACTCGACCGGCGGCCAACAGCATGTTCCCCACCCTGCCGCCCGACGCGATCGCACCCTTGCAGGCTTGGTCTCCGTTCTACACTTGGGATCCGAACCTCTTTCAGGTGCGCCTCATGGCGAGCTTCGATACCACAACCGATGACGTCGACCGTCTAGCCGCCGGGTTCGCCAGCTTCCTCGCCTAAGGCGCGTGCGTTGTCGGCCGGGGTGTCAACAGAGCAAAGACGCCAAGCAGTACGAACAGCATCCCTGATGTTCGTTCCACGCCAAGACGGGCACGCCGCGACCGCAACCGGTTGCCCAGGGCACTCCCGACCAGCGCGTACAGCCCGTCGCTGAACAGACCGAGTACCGTCCAGACAAGCCCGAACACGACCAACTGCACCGCGACGGTACCCCGACTCCGATCAACGAACTGGGGGAGAAAGGCGATGAAAAACAGCGCCACCTTCGGATTAAACACGTTCACGACAAAACCCTGCCATGCTGCCTTTCGAGCTGACATAACGCTCGACGCCTGCTGGTCGTCCGTCACTCGAGCGAAGAGCAACTTTCGAAGGCCGACCACGAGCAGATACAGCGCACCAATGGTCTTTACCGCCGCGAACAGGGTCGCCGAGCGAACCAGAAGTACCGAGAGTCCTGCGGCCGCAGCGACCACATGCACCAGCGAACCACCGGCGAGCCCCACCACTGAAGCCAGACCTACCCGACGACCCTGATGTACCGCTTGGGCAATCACAAAGGTCACGGCCGGGCCAGGAATGACTAACAGGGCCAATGCCGCGGTTGCGAAAAGTAGAAGTGACGACAACGTGGGCACAGCAAAAATCTACCGGTCGAGGTCGTGACGAAGTGGCCCGATTCCGACGGGAATGAGCCATGATGGGGCGCATGCCTCACTACGACCTGGTCATCGTCGGCGCCGGAAGCGGCAACAGCTTGATCGGCGCCGCGATGGATCACTGGTCCATCGCAATGGTGGAAAAAGACGCGTTCGGCGGTACCTGCCTGAACCGGGGCTGTATCCCCACGAAGATGTTCATTCACCCCGCTGACCTCGCCCACGACGCCACCGACGCCACCCACTTCGGCGTCACCAGTCGGGTCGAGAGCGTCGATTGGCCTGCGATCGTGCAACGGGTCTTCGGGAGGATCGATCCCATCGCCATGGGCGGCGAGAAGTACCGGCGAAGCCTCGACAATGTGACGGTGTACGGGGGCGAGGGACGATTTGTCGGTCTTCGAGAGATGGAAGTCGACGGCCTTCGCTTTACCGCAGACCGCTTCGTGCTGGCCGCCGGTGCCCGACCGATGATCCCCGCCATCGCCGGGCTCGATCCTTCCCAGGGGCCGGTGGTGCCGTTCTTTACGAGCGACAGCATCATGCGTATCGACAAGGTACCGAGGCGCTTGGTCATCATGGGTGGCGGGTTCATCGCCAACGAGATGGCCCACATCTTTGGCAGCCTCGGCAGCCAAGTGGTGATCGTGAATCGCGGCGCTCATCTGATGACGATCGAGGATCACGAGATCAGCGAGCGATATACCGCCATCGCCCGAGACCGCTACCAGGTCGAGACTGCGGCATCAGTGCACGCAGTGACCGGCACCGAAGGTGACATTCAGGTGCACCTCACCCAGGTTGGGGAGAGTCGGGTCATCTCCGGCGACGTGCTGCTGGTGGCCACCGGCAGAATCCTGAACGGTGATCTCCTTCACGTCGAAAAGACCGGCCTCACGCTCGGGCGTGCCGGGTCCGTCGAGGTTGACCAGAACGGTCGCACCGTCGTCGAGGGCATCTGGGCTCTTGGCGATATCAACGGCCGCTATCAGCTCAAGCACATGGCCAACGGAGAGGCAAGAGTCGTCGCACATAACCTGACGAACCCCGAAGATCTGCGATCTTTCGAAGCCCGTCCAGCCCCGTACGCCGTGTTCACAAATCCCCAGATCGGCTCGGTTGGGCTCACCGAGCGGGCGGCCATCGCCGGTGGCCGACCGTATGTGGCCGTCACCCACGACTACGGTGGCGCGGCATGGGGATGGGCCCTCGAGGACACCACCAGCTTCGTCAAGCTGATCGGCGACCCCCACACGGGTCTGCTGGTCGGCGCCCATATCGTCGGACCCCAGGCCAGCACCCTGGTGTCACTTCTCGTTCAGGGTATGTACCTGGGCAATACCATTGAGCAGATGGCGAGCGATGTGGTCTACATCCACCCCGCGCCATCCGAGGTGGTTGAGCAGGCGCTGTTGAAACTGGTGGAGGCTATGGCCCGCCCGTAGAGGTCAGGAGGTCTTCTTCTTGACCGCTGCGCCCGCTGGCTCACGCAACACACCCTTGGACAACGCCTCATCGAGGAATGTTTCAGCCTCGTCCGTCGTGACCTTCAATGCCGGCGCAATCTCGGAAATGAGGTTGATGCGCGCTCGTTCGTACATGGTGCGTTCGGCCGCCGAGAGGGCAGCATCGCGGTTGCGTGCCGCCAGGTTCCGGACGACTTCAGCCACCTGGTACACGTCGCCAGACTTCAGCTTCTCCTGGTGGTTCTTGAATCGACGTGACCAGTTCGAGGGCACACGCGGGTCCGGCTTGGACAGCACAGCCACAAGATCTTCGAGCTCATCAGAGTTGACCGGCGGGCGCACACCGACCTGATCAACGGAGTCGAGCGGAACAGAAAGCGTCATCTCGCCAATGATCGAGCGCAAGATGAGGTACTCACGCGTCTCACCAAAGGTGGTCTTCTTGTCCGTACCTTGTACGAGACAAGCGCCATGCTGCGGGTAAATGACGGTGTCACCCTTCTTAAACTTCACGGCTCTCCAACATGGTGGCAGTCGCCTGCGCACAGGAACGACGGGAAACGGGCGGGGTAAGGGTACCGGAAATTGGGCCGAACATCGAAAGAGACGCCATCAGACCACAAAATTGATGAACTGCCACACGTCGCTTGGGTCGCGATGGCGGGCGGTGTATCGGGCAAAATTGTCGAAACGACCCTGCAGCGGATCCCAGTCGATCGGCCCCGACCACATCGTTCCGAGGTAGGGACGAGCAACCTCGAGCACCTCTTCCCACGGCAGATCGTCGGGCACCCGAACACCTTCGCTCGGTCGGCGGATCATCCAGACGACGGCCGAAAACACCGATGCCGCCACTTGTAGGGTCGTAGCGCTCTGCCCCGGTACTAAATCGCGGGCCTGGTCGATCGACAGTGTGCTTCCGGTCCACCAGCTGCGATATGGGTGGCCCATCAAGAGCACGCCGAGTTCGTCCGAGCCCGAGTCGATGTCGTCATTCAATATCCGCGTCGAGGGTTGCAACTCGAATTGACGCATTTCAAGCTCTTGCAATGACGCGACGGCGACGTCGGCCGGGCAGTAGGCGTAGTGAACCGTAGGCCGATAGACAGCCCGTTCGCCGTCCCACACGGTCAGGTGGTCACAGATGGTAAAGGCCTCCCCATGACGGATGACCATACCCACGATTTCACCACTCGGGACGCGGCTACGCACCCGCACCTTGCATCCCATTTCGGCGAGCGCGATTTGATTTCCTGGGCCAGTGCCACCGTGTTGGAAGGCACCCGGTGGCATGAATCTCTCATGGGTTCCCCAACCCAGTTCGGCGGGCGCGACACCCTCCTCGTAGAGACCATCGACCGACCACGTATTGACAAATTCATTCACTCGTTTCGGTGCTGACGTGATCTGGGTATCGCGTTCAGATACATGGATTACTTTGATGTCGAGAAGTCGGGCCAAATTATTGTAGGACCGCTCGGCAAGGGCTACTTCTATAGCCGACGAGCGATCGGGCATACACCCGTCACGTACGACTCGGCATCCGATCTGTTCGAGGGCCTGCTTGGTGAAGTGAGATACAAGGCCAGGATTTGCCCCGTGCTCGACCACCGCAGATGGGCCTTCGTTGTCGCCCCATCGGGAGATCATGGCTCGTAGCCGCATGTGACGCACGTACAGGGTTCGGTCAAGCGGGTGAACGAGAGACGCATCAGTGTATGGATCCCACACCTCGACCGAGGTATTCAAATAGTGCACCCCATGATCACGACACCATTCGATCATCGTGATCGAGTCGATATTCCACGCAAGGTCGAGACAGATGTCACCGGTCGACAAAAGTTCCGACAGGACCCTGTCCAGATTTTCGACCGTCAACTCACCCAGAATGTATTTCGCACCCTTCGATAACGCGTCGGCGACACGATGCCGGTTGTCGACCAGATCGAGGATAGTTATCCGCTCGGCTGAGATATCAAGGTTGTGCAAGATGAGCGGCAACGTGCATTGTGCGACCGACCCACAACCGAGAAACAGGATGCGGTGAGGGAATGAGACAAGGGCCATCGGGCACCTCCACGACAACAGGGGCAGGAGAGCGTGAGAGGCTACGCCATAGCGGCACCAAACGACGACCGGATGTCGGTCCGGCCACTCGTCGAAGGCCCCGTTCAGTTGTTTTGTAGTTGGGCAATCAAGGGCATGAAGGTGTTCGACGCGATGGCGAAACCGATGTTTTGCGCGTCGGATATGCCCGCAGAGTTGAGCCCCACCAGCTGACCAGAGGCGTTGAGCAGCGCACCGCCTGAGTTGCCGTGATTGATAGCGGCATCGGTCTGAAGCAGCCCGGATAGTTCGGTGTTGGCATCGACCTGCAGCGTGCGATTCTTGGCCGAGATGATTCCCTTGGTCACCGTCGGCGTCGCACCGAGATCGAGCGCGTTGCCGATCGCCACGACGTCATCACCGACCTCAAGCTTGTCGGAATTGCCAATGGTGACCGGCACGAGCCCTGCTGTGTCAGCGACTCTGACCAGCGCAATATCGTTGGAGGGCGCTGCACCAACGATGGTGGCGGCGCGCTCGGAGCCATCGGGTAACCGCACCGAGATGGTGGGTTTGGTGAGCTTTCGACCGTACTGGTCCGTGAGATCGACCACATGAGCATTGGTGATCACCAGACCATTCGACGAGACGACAACGCCCGAGCCAGCTGATACAGCGCGTCCCTGCTGTTTGATCTCGATCGACACGACCGACGGGCTGACCTTGGCGATCAGGGTGTGGATGTCGAGTCCCCTGCCGGCCGCCACTGCGGCCAGCGTGCCCGACACCGCCTTGGTCTCGGCAGCGGTGGTGGCGACGGCAACCGGAGCAGAGAGGGATCGAGCGGCGCTCGTTGTCGATGGTGAGCCGCGGCTCAATCCGTACGAAGCCGCCCCACCCAGAACGCTCGCAAGCAGGACCAGAGACACGAGTCGCCAATGATGGGCGGCGCGACGAGCGACCGGTTCATCTGCTGAGTGCACCAACGGCGCCGGCCACACGAACGCAGGCCTGCTGGTGGAAGGAGTTTCGATGTCGTTCAGGCCGTCTTGGGAAGTTGTCATACTTTCATTCAAGACCCGCATACCTTCGATATCCTGAGTGTCAACTGCGAGTTTCCTGTGAGCACTCCGTTGGCTTGAGGAGCGATACATCTATCCAAAGGTTCCGCCTCGGAACATACGAGCGAACATCCATCGACCTACCAGGACGGCTGATGGGCCTTCGAAGTGGGCGCCGTCGGGCCGCAACTCGACGCCGTCGATCTGCTTGAGGCAGGACGTCCCTTGTGGACACACCAGATCATGCACATCGAGTGCAGTAATCGCCCCGCCGGATCGCGCGCTGATGCCACGAATAGCAGCGTTCTCGCAGTCGGTCATCCGATTGAGTTCGGGGGTGGGTACGACTAGCGGTGTCCCCCAGTACGGCTTGGTGATCACGAAGACGGGTACGCGATCCGGCCCAGCTAAGGCACTCGCGGCGCTACCCAGATTGCCTGCGGCCCAGGATGGATATCCGCTTGCGCACGGATCCCCCCACGATTCCGGGCCGAATTGATACTGCCAGTACGTCACGCCACCGAAGGCAACGATGACCGCATCAGGTTTGAACCGAGTGCTGACCTCCGCGTAGGAGCGAACGACATCGGCGCACTCCTGCGAGAGCGGGTCCCCGGCGCCGCCGTCGTCGTTGAGGCGTATGTGGATCATGGAGTCGACCAACTGGCAAGCCGACCTGGCCCTGACCTCGATGACGATGCCGAGTCGGTCTGCCTCGGCGGTCAGGGTCCGTCCGAGCGCCACTGCGATCGAGTCACCCACCAAGAGAATCCTCGGCTTTTGTCCGGGCGACAGGGCAATAGGCACCGCTGGGGTCCAAACCGCGGCACGAGCGTTCGGCGACACTGATTCAGCGGTCGAATCCGCAGGGTTAGGTTGCGGGTTAGGCTGCGCCGTCAGCGGGCCAACTACGGTCGGATCGGCGGGCAGAGGCTGAGCCGTCGACGGAGCCGCTGCGGTCGAGGCAGTGGGACTGCCTGACGGCGAATTGGTAGCGGTGGCTCGGTATCCCGCTTCGACGTTGGCACTGGTCGAACGGAGTTGCACGAGGCCCAGACTCAGAACGGGAATGGCGAGCACCGTGAACCCAAGGGCACGCGTGCGCCGAGTCAATCCCCATGCCGCCCGGCGGATTGGCATTTCCAGAAATCGAAACGAAATCTCAGCAGCGACACAACTTATTGCAATTGCAAAGATACGCCGGAGGGGTGGAGCGGGGATCGGGTTCTCCGCTCCAAACCAAACCAACATCGGCCAGTGCCACAGATACACGCCATAGCTGCGCAGGCCGAGCCATCGCAGAACAGGGTGGTTCAGCAACCGAACCAAAATGCTCGCGGGCGAAACCGAAGCGGCCACAATCGCAGCGACGATGAGGGCTGAGGCCATCGTGCAAGCCAGCAGACCACCGTGATAGGTGATCGCCGCTCGCCCGTTCAGCGCAAGAACAGCCGCACCGAGAACGACGAGACCCAGCGAACCCAACGCGCGTAGAACCACCGGTGCGAGTCTGCGCAGGTCTCCCTCAAAAGCTGCCAGCCCGGCGCCAGCGAGTAGGCCCACAACTCTGGTGTCGGTGCCCATGTACACCCGAGATGCGTCGCCAGTTCGTGCGTACACGGCTACCTGCCAGAGTCCGGCGACCGCCACCGCTACGAGGAGAAGACGGCGAAACGAACGAAGACTTCGCCACTGCAGCAGCAACGCCACACCCAAGGGCCATACCAGATAGAACTGCTCCTCAATAGCCAGACTCCATAGGTGATCGAGCAGCCCGGGCTGGCCGAACTGCGACCAGTACCCGACGTTGGCACGAAGCCGCGCCCAGTTGCTGACGTACAGCAGCGCGGCCACCAGGTCAGCTCGCAGCGATGAGGCTCCGACACCGTTCTCACGAAGCTGGCCCTTCCAGGCCACGACCAACAATACGACCGCGAGTGCTGGCAACAATCGCCTCGCCCGGCGACTCCAGAAGCTTGCCAGGGCCACTGTTGCCTTCGCGAGGTGTTCGGCCAATAACAGACGAGTGATGAGGAAACCCGAGAGAACGAAAAAGACATCGACGCCAAGCCACCCACCGCGCAGCCAGTGGGCATGGAACGCTACGACGGCCCCGACCGCGAGACCTCGCAGCCCGTCGAGTTCGGGGAGGTGCGGCAGTCGACCGGCGTGCGCAGGCGCCGATGGGCCAGCCTCGCGACCGTCCGCTGCCGGATCGAGAACGGTCACCCGTCAACCCTCAGGACGGTTCGTAGCACCCGCATGCCCACAGCCATGGATCGAGCCTAGTCGTGGCGTTTGTCTTGCCAACGGCCGAGCCGAGACATGTGGCCGACTCCAAGGCGGCGCGAGAGCGGTCTACGAAGCAGGTGACATCGAGCGCCTTCGGCAGGATTCGAACCTGCGACCTTGGGATTAGAAGTCCCCTGCTCTATCCATCTGAGCTACGAAGGCAAGACTCCTACGATAGAGCCCGCGAGCCGAGGAGAGCCTACCGGTATCGTTGCGACCGCTACCCTATGCACCATGGAACTTCCGGGACCCCGTCCCCGTGAATTCGCGTCGGCCGATTGGTGCGACCACGAGCTTTTGTCATGAAAAAGTTTTTCGCCTCGCTGTGGAAAACCAAGCTGACCACACGGCTGCTTTTCGCCGTAGTGCTGCTGCTCGGTCTGGGGCTGGCATTCAAAGGCGGGTTTAGCCAAGCCAAGCCACGACCGGTCACCACGTTTCGCTACGACACGGGAGCGGCCCGGCAGGTGATCGTTGTACGGGCGTCGGGAAACCTGACCAACGACGCCACGCTCGAGGCTCAGGAGTTCAGTGGCAACAGCTGGAGAACGGTCGTCGGGCCGATCAAAGCCAAGATCGGCCGCAATGGCTTTTCGGAAAATCACCGAGAGGGTGACGGCACGTCGCCGCAGGGCATCTTCGACATCACCGAAGGCTTCGGGAGCCAAAAAGCCCCGACCGGCACCCGAATCCAGTACAACAAGACCGACCAGAACTCGTGGTGGGTGTCAGACCCCGACTCGCCCGCCTACAACTCACCACAGAACGGACCGTCTGATGGCCGGTGGCGAGACGACTACGGCGAGCGACTGCAAGATCCAAAATTCGCCACGGCGTATCGATTTGCCGTTGCCATCGATTACAACCGTCAGTATCCGGCCACGCCCTACAAGGGTTCGGCAATCTTTCTGCACGTCGGCAGCATCCAGCCGACCTCTGGCTGCGTCGGAATTGATGAGGCCAGCGTGATCAAGATTCTGCGGTGGCTCGACCCTGCCAAAGGCCCCAAGATCGTGATGGGTACCGATGCTTGGCTGCTTGATCCAAGTCCGGCGCCTTCTGTTGCGGGCACTCCCCCGGTCGGGCTGTCGATACTCCCCGCCGCTCGCATCCTCGATACCCGCAACGGCGTCGGCGCTCCCGCCCGACGGGTCGGGCCGAAATCGGTGACGACGCTGCAGATCACGGGTCGCGCTGGCGTGCCCGAAGATGCCTCCGTCGTTGTCCTAAACGTCACCGTCGACCACCCGGATCGGGCTACCTTCCTTACCGTTAGTCCGGGCGGCGCCGGTCCGATACCGGACGCATCCAATCTCAACGTGCATGCCGGTGACGATCGCGCCGCGCTCGTTCTGGCCAGAATCGGCACCGATGGTGCTGTTCGCATCGCGAACGATGCCGGAAACGTCGACCTCATCGCCGATGTCGTCGGCTACGGCAGCCCGAACGTCAAGGGCGGTTTCGAGGCTCGCGCCCCCAGCCGCGTGTTGAGCACGCGTGACGGCGTCGGCATGGCCGACGCCAAGTCACGTTCGCCGCTCGGACCGAACACACTGCTCGATCTGCCGCTTTCGAATGTGCCCGTGAATGCCACCGCAGTTGTCATGAATATCACATCGACCGGTGCCACCGAGTCGACCTTCATCACCGCGTTCAAGGGGGGCACCGATCGGCCGAACGTGAGCACCCTCAACGTGCGTGCCAACCAAGACACCGCGAACTTAGCGATCGTGCCACTCGGCCCGGGAAATACCGTCCGCTTTTACAACTCGGCCGGCGACAGCCACGTGATCGCCGACGTGTTCGGCTACTTGCTGGCGGATCGGGGTGACCGCTACGTGGCCGCCGATCAACCGACACGCATCATCGATACGCGTTCCGGGTTGGGCGATCGCGGCCAGATCAGCCCCGACCAGCCCATCATTTTGAAGCTGAAGGGCATCCCCGACAACACCACGTCGGTGGCGGTGATTCTTACCGGGGTGAATGCTTCACAACGCAACAACCTGAAGGTGATCCCTTCCGGACAGCCCGACTCGCCGTTCAGCAACCTTAACCTTGAGCGCGGTGAGGCCTCGGCCAACCTGGTAGTGGTGCCATTAGGGTCACCCGACCGGCAGGACTACATCGTCAACAGCCAAGGCGTCACCGATGTCATCGTCGACGTCACCGGCTGGTTCGTACAGCACGCTTGAGCACTACCTCGGCATGGCCATTAGGGCTTTGCGCAACATGTTCAAGCTAGTGATGACCGACATCTGCCGCATTTGGTCTCGTTGACCAGGCAGCCGAAACGTGTCGGTCATGACCTGATTGCCAACAGCTAGGCCGACGTGCAGCGTGCCGACCGGCTGGCCATCTTGCTCATCAGGACCGGCGACTCCGGTCAGGGACAAGCCGATATCGGCACCCAACGCCTCGACCGCGCCGATGGCCATCTCGGCCGCGGCAGAAGCCGAGACAACGGGGCCAGGTGTCACGCCGAGTACCTCAAATTTTACCTCGCTGGCGTAAGACACGATGGCCCCGCGCACCA
>JAYTVF010000225.1:0-5631 GCA_043744155.1 Acidimicrobiia bacterium
CGGTCATGGTCATGGGCAACCCCGCGCACCGCCGACCGCAGAAGCCGTCGGTCGTACGAAACAAGTAGTGAATGTCGCTGAGAGATTACCCATTGGACATGCCTCGCCCCGAAATCGTCGGCCAAGAACCGGTGTATGTGACGATCTGGCCCGATCCGGCCTGCTGCTACTGCGATCGGGTCAGCGGCACGCGCAGGGTGACGCACGCCCCGCCTTCGGTGCGGTTGGTAGCGGTAGCGACGCCGCCGTGGGCGGCCACGATGGTCTGTACCAGGGCCAGCCCGAGTCCGACTTCGCCCCGGGTATCGCCCCGGCGGAACCGTTCGAACACGTGCGGCAGCATCGCTTCATCGAATCCTGGCCCATCGTCACACACCCGAATCAGGCCATCGCGACCCTCCGTTGAAGTTTCCAGCGTCACATTTTTGGCTCGGCGCACGGCGTTTCGCACCAAATTGTCGACGGCTTGACGCAATAGGGCCAGGTCGGCGTCGACCACGACGGCGATTGGGGCCGGGGGCGCGGTTACCGTCACGCCGTCAGCACGGGTGGATGCGGCCACTTCTTCGGCCAGCAGGTCGAGACGCAGCGGGGCCAAGCGCGGCATTGCTTGGCCGCTCTCGAGCCGGGCCAGGTCGAGCAGTTCATTCACTCCGGCGCTGGCCCGTTCGGCCGCGGCCCGGATCTCGGCCATCGACCGGACGTATTCCTCCGATGAGCGCGGTCGGGCCAGCGACTGGCTGGCCGAAGCCAGGATCACCGACAACGGGGTGCGCATTTCGTGGGCTGCGTCGGCCAGGAAACCTCGTCTCTCACTGAGGGCTTGTCGAGCGGGCCGGATCACCCGGCCGGCCAACCACCACCCGGCGAGCCCCGAGACGACCAACCAAAGGGCATCAAGGGTCCAGATGAACGAGTGATATTCGCTCTTTTGTTTGGAGTAGCCCGTGAGATCGATAACGGTGGCGATCCCTTCGCCCTTCTTGGTGGAACGGCCCGCAGCCAGATAATCGACGCCTCCCTGTCGGAAACGCTCGGTGGAAAACCCGGTATCGCGGTCACCAAAGAGCAGTTGCAGCGGCGGCTGAATATTGGTCTTGGCATACACCTTCAGGTCGCTGTCCGTGCCCAGGATCCAAATGTCGGATTCTTTCGGTTCCTGCTCGTTGAAGACGGCGGTCAAGGCCACCTCGATCTGATCACGAGCAGTTGCGGCTGCTTCATGGTCGACTCTGGTGTCATAGGTGTGCAGCAACGTACGACTGAGCGGCACCATGGCGATGAGGCTGATCAGGGCACAGATACCGGTGGCCAGCCAGCGAAGCCGCCGCAGGTTCACGGCACCATCCGGTAACCCACGCCTCGCACGGTTTCGATCGGTGCTGGGCTGCCCGGTAAATCGAGCTTGCGGCGAAGGTTGGCGACATGCACGTCCACCACGTTAGACAGCCCGTCATAGTTGGCGTCCCATACCGACTCGAGCAGGTCGGAACGACGCACGACTTCGCCGGGTCGGATCATCAGTTCGTGGAGCAGGGAGAACTCTCGAGCGGTCATTGGTATGACGACGTTCCCCCGCCACACGGTGTGGCTGGCGGGGTCGAGACGCACGTCGCCAAGCGTAACGATGGGCGATCGGGTGGCGGTTGGCCGGCGGAGCAGCGCCCGCACCCGGGCCGCCAACTCAGGTGAATCGAAGGGCTTGGTCAAGTAGTCATCCGCGCCGGCATCCAACCCGCCGACCTTGTCCGACAGGGTGTCCCGGGCAGTCAGAACCAGCACGCGGGTGGCAGCATCCTGCTCACGCAGCCATCGGCAGACAGCCAGGCCGTTACCGTCGGGAAGCCCGATGTCGAGCACCACAAGGGCATACGGGGCCAGGCTCAGGGCGAACAGCGCTCCAGCGACGGTGCGTTCCCAGTCGACAGCGTGGCCTTCCTCAGTAAGGCCGCGTTGAATCACCCCTCCGAGCGCGGCGTCGTCTTCGACCAGAAGTATGCGCATGAGAGGCGATCCTCCCACGGGCCGCATGAAGATTGGATGAAGGCGGCGTTCATGTTCGATTCACGACGCCTCGTGCACCATTGCATCCATGGCCGACGACAAGGTTTTGATCGCTCACCTGCTTCGACGAACAGGTTTCGGGCCCCACCCGGGCCAGGTCGACGCGCTCGTCGGCGGCGGGTATCGCGCTGCCTTCGATCAGATCATGACGCGACCCGCGCTCATCCCGGATCCGCCGACGCTCGGCACTAAGGATGACGAAGGTTCTCTGGTGCGCTGGTGGCTGGAGAACCTGGCCCATCCCGATGCCGGCCTGCACGAAAAGATGGTGTGGTTCTGGCACGGGCATCTCACCTCGAGCCTCGATAAGACCGAGCCGGTGGCCATGGCCCGTCAGCACGCCCTGTTCCGCAAACATGCGCTCGGGAACCTGCGGGATCTGCTTCAAGCGATCACGGTGGACCCCGCCATGCTCGATTGGCTCGACGGCTCATCCTCGACCGCCCAAGCCCCGAACGAGAACTACGGCCGAGAATTGATGGAACTCTTCGCCCTCGGCCGGACATTCAACGGCGCGGCGACCTATACCGAGGCCGACGTGCGTGCGGCGGCGTACGCCCTGTCGGGGTGGGAGGTCGACGGGGAAAAGGGCGCGGCTGTTTCGTTCAATGCCGAGACCGGCCCAACCCATGCCGTCACCCTGCTCGGACAGTCGGTGAGTTCGGCCAGGGACGTGATCGAGGTCATCTGCGCGCAGCCCGCCTTTGCGGCACACGTTGCCGCAAAGTTGTTCCACTTCTTCCATGGCGTCGCCGCCGACGATGCCAGCCTCAAGAAATTGGCCGACGGGTTCCGGTCGGCAAACCTCGAAATCCGACCGCTCGTTGTGGCCATTTTGTCGGATTCGAGCTTCATCGAGCATCGGTTGAATCGGCCACGACTACCGATCGAATGGGTGATCGCCGCCGACGTAGCCCTCGGGCGCAACGATGTCGAGTCCCGCCGAGATCTGCTCGACACACTTGGGCAGATGCCGTTCAATCCACCCAACGTGGCCGGCTGGCCGGTGTCGCCCCGCTGGCTCTCGGCGGGCGCAGCCATGACACGGGCGTCGTACGCGACTGAAATCACCCAAGATACCGAGGTCTCCGCTACCGCTGATCCGGTCGGGTGGGTGCTGAACCAGACGTCTCTTTTCGAGGTTTCCGACACCACTCGCGCTGCGCTTTCCAAGGTGGCGAGCCGACTGGACAGCAAACGGGAACGCGCTTCAGCACTGTTCGCGCTCGCCCTTTCCAGCCCCGAATTTGCGATGTCCTAGCCCGATTCACCCGCCCGCTCGACCCCGCTCGACCCCGCTCGACCCACCCGCTCGACCCCGCCCCCGCTCGAAAGGCTTCCCGATGTCGGCTCTCAGTCGTCGCCAGTTTCTTACCGCCACCCTCACCGGCTTCGCCGCCACCACCGTGGTCGCATGCGGCCGCGACGGGGGTCACTCCCCCACCAAAGGAGCGCCCGGGTCGGCTGACTCCACGCCAGCTGCGGCGGATACGGCCGTGGCGAAACCGACATCGGCACCCAAGGCCGGGTCTGGGCCGGGTGCGGCGCCAGCGAGTGGACGACGATTGGTCGTCATCGAGATGACCGGCGGGAACGACGGCATGTCGACCGTGGTGCCTTATGGCATGGCGCGCTACCACGACCTTCGCTCACGCACGGCCATCGACCCGAAGGATGTGCTGTCGCTGAATGATCAGGTCGGTGTGCATAAGCTGCTCAAACCGCTGCAATCCCGAGGATTGGCCATCGTGCAGGGCATCGGTACACCCAACCCCGATGGCTCCCATTTCGCCATGATGGACCGCTGGTGGAAGGGTGACGTGCGCGGCGACAAATCACTCGGCACTGGTTTCCTCGGCCGGTTGGCAGATGCCATTGGCGATCCGGCGGCGCGAGCTGTCGCCCTCAGTATCGGCAGTGGGAGCCATCCGGCGTTGCTGTCGAGGAAGGCGGCCACGCTTTCCATCCCGCGAGCCGACGTGGCCAATGCCCTGGTGGGTGCCACTGCCGATGACAAAGCCCGCTTCGCATTCCAGCAGGCGCTTGCCGAGATGGCGGCCGAAAGCCCCTCCGATGCCCCCGGATTGGGGCTG
This sequence comes from Acidimicrobiia bacterium, assembly GCA_043744155.1. Taxonomy (GTDB): domain Bacteria; phylum Actinomycetota; class Acidimicrobiia; order Acidimicrobiales; family Ilumatobacteraceae; genus JANMCE01. Next base: position 4,158 of record JAYTVF010000225.1, read on the forward strand.
GCGCGACGCGGCAACCGTGACGCCGTTCGCTTCGCCTCCACACTGCACGGGCTGGCGGAAAACGAGGTCGATGGGTACCCGGGCGGCACCCTAAGCGATGGTCTGCGGCTGACCGCGCGACTCTTGGCCGCCGACTCAGGTATCCGCATCGTGCACATTCCGATGGGCGCCGACTTCGACACCCACGACGACAATCCCGGTCGCCATCCTGCGCTTCTCGGGAACTTCGCCAGTAGCGTCACCGCGTTCTTGGCCGACATCGGCCACCGGGGGATGTCGGATCAGGTGCTGGTAGCAACGACGAGCGAATTCGGACGCACGGCCAAGGACAACGGCTCCAACGGGCTGGATCACGGCACTGCGTCGTGCGCCCTTTTGGCCGGACCGGTGAAGGCCGGACTCCACGCAGAGCACCCATCACTCACCAAGCTCGACGACGACGGCCAGTTGATTGCCACGGTCGGCTTCGACGAGTACTACGCCGCCATCGCCCAGGATTGGTTCGGTGTCCCCGCCAGCGACGTATTGCCCGGCAGAACCACTCCCCTGGCCGGGCTCTTCCGCACATGAGCCCGCGCCCCCAACGCCGCCGGGGCCGTGGCAGCCGAAACGACGACCGCCAAGACGACCGCCAACCGATCAGCTGGACGAGCATTCATGTAGGTCATGTCGAAGGCCGTGCCGTGCCGCAACGACGACCGCTAACCGATCAATGGACGAGGGTGTCGAGCATCATGGCGCCGAACAGCAACGTCACGTAGGTAATGCTGAAGCCGAACAGGCGCATGGCTTTCTTTGGGGTGGCGTCATGGGTGAGATCGACGCAGCCCCAGATGAACAGGCCGCCGAGCACGAGAGCCGAAACCCCGTAGATGGCGCTCAGCCCGGCCACGGGCCAGAACACGAGCGAACTGATAACCAGCGCAATGGTGTACCCGAGCATCTTGCGGCTGGTCGATTCAAACGATTCGACGACGGGCAGCATCGGCACGCCCGCGGCTCGGTAGTCATCGACGTAACGAATAGCCAGTGCCCAAAAGTGGGGCGGCGTCCATAGGAACATCACGACGAACAAGACGAACGGCGCCCAGGCCAGCGAATTGGTAACCGAGGACCACCCAATCAGCACGGGCACCGCACCGGCGGCCCCACCAATCACGATGTTCTGCTTCGAGGTGCGCTTCAGCCACAACGTGTAGACGAACACGTAAAACGCCGCCGCGCTGAGCGCCAACACGGCCGACAGCACGTTGACGAAGGCCGTCAAGACAACGAAGGCGACGATTTGAAGCGCTACCGCGAAGACCAGAGCACCCCGCTCGGAGATCGCACCCGTAGCCAGGGGACGGCTCTGGGTGCGGGGCATCAGCTTGTCGATATCTCGATCGACGTACATATTGACCGCGTTGGCCCCACCCGCGGAGAGGGTGCCGCCGATGAGGGTGGCCACCATCAATTTCCACGATGGCCAGGC
>JAYTVF010000226.1:0-5591 GCA_043744155.1 Acidimicrobiia bacterium
GGCATGTACGTATCGGGTCGACGGCGTATTCCGGTTCCGGCCAAACGTCGGGCGCCGGGCGAGCAGTGGCTGCAAATCAAGGGCGCTCGGGAGCACAACCTGAAGAACCTCGACGTCGGTATTCCGCTCGGCCTCTTCGTGGCCGTCACCGGAGTTTCGGGCTCGGGGAAGAGCTCGCTGATTGGCGACATTCTGCTGCCATCGTTGATGCAGAAGATCTACAAGTCGAAGGCGTCTCCAGGTCGGCACAAATCGATCACCGGCATCGAGTTCCTCGACAAGGTGATCGACATCGACCAGTCGCCGATCGGTCGCACCCCCCGCTCGAACCCGGCCACCTACACCGGCGTGTTCGACAACATTCGCAAATTGTTTGCCACCACGGCAGAGGCCAAGGTGCGTGGTTATCTGCCCGGTCGGTTCAGTTTCAATGTCTCGGGCGGTCGTTGTGAAGCCTGTTCGGGTGACGGCACGATCAAAATCGAGATGAACTTTTTGCCCGATGTGTATGTGCCGTGTGAGGTCTGTAAAGGCATGCGTTACAACCGGGACACGCTCGACATCACCTTCAAGGGAAAGAACATCTACGAAGTGCTCGACATGCCCTGCGAGGAGGCGGTGGGGTTTTTCGCCAACCAGCCCGCCATTTCACGACATATGCAGACGCTGGTCGATGTAGGCCTGGGCTATGTGCGGCTCGGGCAGCCAGCGACGACACTGTCGGGTGGCGAGGCGCAACGGGTGAAATTGGCGGCTGAGCTGGCCAAACGCAACACCGGCCACACCATCTATCTGCTCGATGAACCCACAACGGGCCTGCACTTCGAGGATACGAGGCGGCTGCTTACGGTGCTGTCTCGACTGGTGGATCAGGGTAACTCGGTGCTGGTCATCGAGCACAACCTTGACGTCATCAAGACCGCCGACTGGATCATCGACCTTGGCCCTGAAGGGGGTTCGGGCGGTGGCACCGTCGTTGCCAAAGGCACGCCAGAACACATCGTCACCGTGAAAGCCAGCCACACGGGCCGCTTCCTGAAGCACGTCCTCGACGCCGCAAACGCCTAGCTCGGGCTTACGCTGGCCTCTGGTTTCGCCCAAAGATGTGAGGCACATTGGCACCACCTGCGAACTCCGCTCACATGTTGTCGTGCCACATGGTGTCGTGCCACATGGTGTCGTGCCACATGTTTCCGAGAGCGAGCGCTCAGGTCAGGTCTCGCCACGATCCTGCGGCCAAGTCACCCAGCGTCCAGTTGGCGACGCGTAGTCTGTGCAGGGCTTCGACGTGGTAACCGCATGCCGCGAACATCCGCTTCACCTGGTGGTACCGGCCTTCGGTGATGGTGAGCTCAGCCTGGTTGTCGGCCAAGACGACCAACGAGGCAGGCAGACACGGAGCGCTTTCTCCCCGTAGGAGCAGATCTCCTGCGGCGAAAACCGAGACCAGTGACGGGTCGACGATTCGGTCAAGCGTGACGCGATACGTCTTGTCGACGTGGTGCTTGGGTGAGGTAAGCCGGTGCACCAGAGCGTGATCATCGGTGACAAGCAAAAGCCCGGTGGCATCCTTGTCGAGGCGACCAACCGCCTCAGGTCGAGGGGTGCGATCGAGCCATCGGCGGGGGAGCAGCGAGAAGACAGTCGGGCCGTCTCGGTCGTCGTGCGAGCACACGTAGCCGGCTGGCTTGTGCACACCGACGAAGATGCCCAGAGGATGGTCGAGGGGCTCACCGTTCAGCAGTACAGCATTACCCGTGGCACGCGCGGACGGGTCCCGCACGATCACATTGTCGTGCGAGACCTGTCCCGAGCGAATGATGGACCCTGCCTCAGATCTGCTTGCATAGCCAAGGTTGGCGAGCAGTCGATCGAGGCGAATCAAACCAGGCACAGCGCCCCGGCTACGAGGATGTGGCGGCGCCGAGCCGAGGCGCGCAACGAGTTACAGCGCGGCGATGGCTGCGTCGTAGTCGGGCTCTTGAGCGATCTCGGGAACGAGTTCGGTGTAAACGACCGTTCCTTTGGCGTCGAGCACGACAACGGCGCGAGCGAGAACACCACGCAGCTTGCCGTCGATGAGAGTCACACCGAAGTCGTGCCCGAATGCGCTGCGGAAGGTGGAGCCGGTCTGCACATTCTCGATGCCCTCGGCGCCACAGAAGCGGCCGAAGGCGAACGGCAGGTCGGCCGCAACGCACACCACCGTGGTGTCCGTCAGCTCAGCGGCGCGCTTGTTGAACTCACGGGTGCTGGTGGCGCACACGCCCGTGTCGATGCTCGGGAAGATGTTGAGGATGACCCTCTTGCCCGCCAGTGAGGCCTTGGTGATGTCGGACAGGTCTCCAGCGACCAGCGAGAAGTCGGGGGCAGCCGAGCCCACCGCGGGAAGCTCACCGGAGGTATGGATAGGGTTTCCGCCAAGCGTGACTTGTGCCATGAAATTGCTCCTTAAACGAACTGCGAATACTGACCTGCGCAGCGTAACCTGCGCGCTATGGTGCAGCGCCCGCCGACCGGAACAATTCCCGAAGGCCCGGGGAGCTATCAGTTCAAGGACGCAGACGGACGCGTGATCTACGTCGGGAAGGCGTCGAGCCTGCGTCAGCGGTTGTCGAACTACTTCCAGGACCCACGCAACATGCACGTGCGAACGGCCCAGATGGTGGCGACGGCAGCGACAGTCGAATGGATCGAGGTTCGTAACGAAGTCGAAGCGCTGATGCTCGAGTTCAACCTCATCAAGCAGCACCGACCTCGCTTCAACATCCGACTTCGCGATGATAAGAGCTACCCGTTCATGGCCGTCACGCTTGACGAAAGCTGGCCTCGTGCCATGGTGATCCGCGGCACCAAACGAAAGGGAGTGAAGTATTTCGGCCCGTACGCTCACGCCTACGCCATCCGGGACACGCTGGATCTGCTGCTGCGAACGTTCCCGATCCGCACCTGCTCGCCAGCCAAGTTCAATCAACACGAACGCCTCGGTCGGCCCTGCCTGCTGTTCCACATCGAGAAATGCTCTGGCCCGTGCGTGGGCGAAATCACGCCTGAGGCCTATGAGACCCTGGTATCTGACCTCTGCGAATTCTTGGACGGCGACACCGACGAGGTGGTTGCTCGCCTGACGGCCCGAATGCGCGATGCCGCCAGCAAACTCGAATTCGAACTGGCGGCTCGCCTTCGGGACCGATTGAGCGCGGTGCAGAAGGCGATCGAGAAGCAGCAGATGGTGGGGGACCGCAGCGAAGACGTCGACCTCATCGGCTTGGCTGATGATGATCTCGAGGCCGCGGTACAGATCTTCTACGTGCGAAAGGGGCGAGTGGTCGGACGCAAGGGTTTCATCGTAGACAAGGTCGAAGACCTGTCAGATGAAGGGCTCATGGCCCGCATACTCGAGGAACTCTACGGCGACACACCGCCACTTGGGGTTCCCAAGCTGGTGATCGTGCCCTGCGATCCCGAGGCCGCTCCCGTCTACGAGGAATGGTTGTCGGCGGCCCGCGGCAGCAAGGTAGAGATTCGCGTGCCACAGCGCGGCGGCAAGCGCGAGTTGCACGAAACAGTGACCCGCAACGCCAAGGAAGAGTTCAACCGGCATCGCCTCCGTCGGGCCGCCGATCACAACAGCCGTGCCCGGGCGCTCAACGAGCTACAGGACGCGCTTGGCCTTCCTGAGGCTCCCCTACGTATCGAGTGCTACGACATGGCCCACTTGCAGGGTACCGACTACGTCGGCTCGATGGTGGTGCTGGAGGACGGTCTGCCCCGGAAGAGCGAATACCGCCGATTCAAGGTGAAGACCGTGGACGGCAACGACGACTATGCCGCCATGGAGGAAGTACTCACCCGCCGACTTCAGGCTTATCTCGACGAACGAGATCAGCCCGCCCCTGATCGCAACGATCGGCGCGGCAAGTTCGCCTATCCGCCGCAGCTGCTGCTGGTCGATGGTGGAAAGGGCCAACTTGCGGTGGCCGAACGCGTGGTGAAGGCCCTTGGTCTCGAGGGTGAAATTCCGATCGCGTCGCTCGCGAAGCGGTTCGAAGAGGTCTTCGTGCCGGGCCAGAGCGAGCCCATGATTTTACCTCGACAATCCGAGGCATTGTTTATGTTGCAACGAATCCGTGATGAGGCACACCGGTTCGCCAACACGTTCCACCGTGAGCTACGCGACAAGCGCATGACCGTCAGTGTGCTCGACGACATCCCTGGTTTGGGTGAGACCCGAAAGAAGCGCCTGACCAAGGAATTGGGCGGTGTCGCCAAGGTAAAGAAGGCGTCGCTCGAGCAGCTGAAGTCGTTATCCTGGCTGCCCGATGCGGTGGCCGAAGCGGTTTACGCGAAGATTCACCCGTGATTTTTTCGGGCATCGTAACGACGGCCATCTCATGAGCGAGGACGACCTCTGGGAACGACATGCCGACTGGTGGATTGACGGTTTCACCGACGGTGCCGATCCAGAATACGAGGAGCAGATTCTTCCGCTCGCGGCCGACGCCCTCAAAGGTGCGCTCACCGTGCTTGACATCGGCTGCGGCGACGGGCAAGTTGCCCGCCTCGCCGTCAAGGGTGGCGCAACAAAGGTCATCGGCCTTGATCCCACGTGGAATCAGATCGTCGTGGCCCACCGGCGTGACGGCGGTGCTCACTTTTTGCAGGCCGGCGCCGCCAATCTGCCATTTCGCGACGAGGCGTTCGATGCGGTGGTGGCCTGCCTGGTTTTCGAGCACATCCGCGATGTCGATGACGCCATCGCCGAGGTGGGGCGGGTCTTGAAGCCTGGCGGCCGCTTTCTGTTCTTCCTCAATCACCCACTGCTCCAAACACCCAACAGCGGCTGGATAGACGATCAGGTGCTCGACCCGCCCGAGCAGTATTGGCGCATCGGGCCGTACCTCATCGAGGACGAGACGATCGAAGAAGTCGAGAAAGATATTTTCATCCCATTCATTCACCGACCGCTCTCGCGTTATGTCAACGCGCTCGCGCTGAACGGGATGAGTATCCACCGCATGCATGAACCGGCTCCGCCGGCTGGCTTCCTGGCTCGGGCTGAGGAGTACATGGAGGCCGCCACCATCCCGCGCCTACTCTTCCTTGATACGCGCAAAACTGGCGCGCTCGCGTAGGGTTCTGGGCATGACTGACGTGGTGGTCATAACGGGGCTCTCGGGTGCCGGGCGTTCTCAAGTCGCCGATGTCCTGGAGGATCTCGGCTGGTTCGTCGTGGACAACCTGCCCACCTCCTTGATTGAGAAGGTCACAGAACTGGCGTCTCAGCCGGGCTCGACCATCGAGCACCTTGCGCTCGTGGTCGGTCGCGCTGGTTCGCATCAATCCGAGGTTGTCGAGGTCTCGCGACGGTTGCGGGCTTCGGGTGACACGGTTCGCATCGTTTTCATGGAAGCCAGCGATGCCGAACTGGTGAAGCGATACGGGGCCACGAAGCGAAAGCACCCGCTTTCGACGCCCGATGGCAATTTGCTTACCGCTGTCCAACGCGATCGTGCGTCGTTCGAGCCGCTACGTGCCGAGGCAGACCTGGTGATCGACACCACCGGACGCACCATCTACCAGCTCAAAGC
>JAYTVF010000227.1:0-1749 GCA_043744155.1 Acidimicrobiia bacterium
TACAGCAACGGCAAGGTGCCAACGGCAACGGGGCGCGTAAAACTCACGGTGGTCGAGCCCCGAGAAATCTCCGACATGCCCCGCCAAAAGTTCCCCTATTTGCTCAACACCGGCCGCACTGTCGAGCATTGGCATACGCGAACCAAGACGGGCAAGGTGGAAGTCCTCGATCGGATGGCGCCGACCGGATGGATCGAAATGAGCCCTGATGACGCAGCGCACCTGAAGGTACTGTCGGGGCATTCTGTGAAGGTTTCCAGTCGGCGCGGCACCATCGAGCGGATTCCGGTGCGAGTAACCGCAACGATCCGCAGTGGAGAGGTGTTCATCCCCTTCCATTTCGAGGATATGTGCGCAAACCGCCTCACGATCGACGAATTCGACCCCATCTCCCGCGAGCCCAACTACAAGCAATGCGCGGTCGCAATCGAGAAGGTATGACACGCTGGCAATCCGGCCGAAACACACACCCGCCACACTGGTCGGCATGACAATCCCCAGCCTTGATGGCTTCACCGTGGGGATTACCGCCGACCGCCGCTGGGAAGAACAGGCCGAGCTGCTTCGCCGCCGCGGTGCCCGCGTCGTGCACGGCCCCTGCATCCGAACACTGCCCCTGGACAGCGAAGATGCACTGCAGGAAGCCACCGACGGCGTCATTTTGGCTCCGCCGGACATTCTGATCGCCAATACCGGCATCGGCATGCGCAGTTGGTTCGCTGCTGCCGAAAGCTGGGGGTTGGGCGAGGCGCTGCTGGGAGCGTTGTCCGAGAGCGTCATCTTCGCCCGCGGACCGAAGGCATCGGGGGTGATCCACCAAGCAGGCCTGCCCGTGTTGGCCCGAGCCGCCAGTGAACGGCTGTCCGAGGTTGTGGAGTTGGTAATTGACTACGGCGTCGAGGGCAAGCGCGTCGCCTTTCAACGTCACGGCGAAGACGCGCCGCTACTGCTCGCCGCACTCGAGGCCGCTGGAGCGAAACTGGTGGAGATCCCTGTCTACTCGTGGAAGATACCGACGGATCTCAAACCCGCCCATCGACTCATCGAGGGCATAATCAGCGGCAAGGTGCAGGCCGTCACCTTCACCAGCGCGCCGGCCATTCGCAACATGATCGCCATCGCCGATGAACTCGACCTCACCCAGGAGCTGCTCACCGCGCTGAACACTTCAGTCATTTCGGTGTGCGTCGGCCCGGTATGCTCCGGCGTGGCCGTCGAGGAAGGCATCCTCGATCCGGTGGTGCCATCCAAAGCACGACTTGGGCCGATGATTCGAGTCCTCGCCGATGCGCTGGCTGATTCTCGAACGTCAGTCACCCTCGCTGATGGTCACGAGGTGGTGTTACAGGGTCTGTCGGTGTCGGTGGACGGCGTTCGTACCGATCTGCCCGAACGCGAGGCAGCGCTGCTGGCTGTATTGCTCGCCCGAAACGGCGCGGCGGTCAGCAAGGCCGATCTGCTGGCCTCGGTATGGGAAACCGTCGGCGACGAACATGTCGTCGAAGTAACTGTCGCCCGACTGCGCAAACGCCTGGATCCGTCCTTGCGTCTCATCACCAGCATCCCTCGCCGTGGCTACCGCCTGGAGCTGTGAACGGGGCTGCTAGTACTAGCACTAGCTCTTGGGTTGTTTCCTGTCCGGCCGTGTGCAACCTCATGCGCACCGCCCTCGCAACTTGGGTGTGTTTCCCTCGCAACTGGGCCGCAATCTTGTGTTCAAGCGCTCAAATGCGCAGGGTTGCGAGGTAC
>JAYTVF010000228.1:0-5575 GCA_043744155.1 Acidimicrobiia bacterium
TGGTCTCTGCGCAACAACGTGACGTGCTACGACGCGTGGTACGTCGCGCTCGCTGAAATTCTCGACGCGCCACTCGCCACGCTCGACATCAAACTGAGCCGGTCGGTCGGCCCGACGTGCCGATTCCTCCTTCCGCCCGATTTGCGCCCGCCAGCAGACTGAGGCCCGGCACAGCGACACGATTTCCTCAGGATCAGCGCCACCCAATGCCGCTAACCTTGATCGTTCACGAGTTTTGGTGGTGTAGGGCGTGTATCCGCGTAAAAGCCCATCTGGGCTGGGAGTCCGTCTTTACGTTGGTAAGCCTCCGAACGAACTGAGCTCGTACACCCCAACCGAGGCGAATTCTGGGTTCACGGGTCGAAATCGGCAACGGCGGCCACAGCGCCATCGCTGTCGAGATCTCCGAAGCCCTCGACCCGGACCTACTCGACGCAAAATTGAGCGCACTTGGCATCGGCACTCGCCGCACCGAGCCTGAGCAATCGATACAAGTGAGGTCGACACCGGTGCCCGGTACCGACCGAGTCGACCGGACAGGCCCCCGCCCGACCGCTGACCCGCGGGAGGCAGGCCTTCCCGGTAGCCTTGAACTTCTTATGGGATTGCAGGGATTCGAGCGGCGAATGGAGCGTACGGTAGAGGACGTGTTCGCCCGCGCCTTCAAGTCGAAGATCAAGCCCATCGAGCTCGGGCGTCGACTCATCAAGGATATGGATGCCAACCGCACCCTCGATGTACGCGGCCGCACGGTCGTGCCGAACGCCTTCAGCTTTGCATTGGCCGAATCAGACCACGCCCCGTTCGTCGAGATCCATGACGCCCTGGTGCGCGAACTGGGCGAGGCCGCCCATCACCACGCCGCCGATGAGCAGTACTCGTTCATGGGCCCGATCATCATCGATGTCGTCGCCGATCCGGAACTGAAGTCGGGACGATTCACCTGCACCAGCCGCATGATCGACGGCGCCTCTATGCCGGTCAAGGGTGTGGCGGTCCTGACCGATGGCCGTCGTATCCAGATCAACAGCGCGCCGGCCGTCATCGGGCGCCTCCCCGACTGCGAAGTGCCGCTCTCGGACCCAAACATTTCGCGTCGCCACGCCGAGATTCGCACCGTCGACGGCGCCCATCAGATCACCGACCTCGGATCGACCAACGGCACCCGGGTGAACGGTATCCCCATCGGGCATCACCGCCTCGAGCCCGGCGACGTCATCACCATGGGCAGCACCACCATTCGCTACGAGGCGTCCTAGCGGCCACGCGGCCAAAGCAAACCGGTGCCTGAAGCTCTCCTTGCCCTCCTCAAACTTTGCCTTTTGGCATTGCTCTACCTCTTCTTCTTCCGCGTTCTGTGGGCCGTATGGAACGAGGTGCGCGGTCCCAAGGCCGAACCGGCGACGGCGCAGGCTGGCGGCAACACCACCAGTGCCCGCGGCGCCGGCAAGAAGGCCGCCGCTGCTGCCGCATCCCGCCTCATCGTGAAGGCCCCACCCGAACACAAGGGCAAAACATTCGACCTCGGCCGAGAACTCACTGTCGGGCGCGCCGGTGGCTGCCATGTCTCCCTTCCGGATGACACCTTCGTCTCTCAATTGCACGCCCGCGTGTTCCAGCAAGACGGCCAGGCCTACGTTGAAGACCTCGGCTCGACGAACGGCACCTATCTCAACGGCCGGCGCCTCAGCGCGCCGAGCCCGATGCGTAAGGGCGACCAGCTCCAAGTCGGCTCCAGCGTGATGGAAGTGAACTGACATGGTCGCCTTGCGATGGGGATCACTTACCGATGTCGGACGATCCCGCAGCCTCAACGAAGACGCCATCGTGGCCGAATTCCCCGTCTTCGCCGTGGCCGATGGTATGGGCGGACACGCGGCGGGCGAAGTGGCCAGCCAACTGACCGCTGACCATCTGGCCGACCTCGGTATCGACGGCAACCCAACCGGCGAACGCCTGGTGAGCACCATCCGCGCCGCCAACAACGCCATATTCCGCAAATCCCTGGCCGACCCGACGATGCGTGGCATGGGCACCACCGTGTGCGCCCTCTCGCTGGTCGGCGAGCGACTGTCGATCGTGAACGTCGGCGACAGTCGCGTCTACACCGTGCACGACGGCCGTTTCAGCCAGGTGAGCCGCGATCACAGCTATGTGGCCGAACTGGTGGATGCCGGCGAGATCACCTGGGCGCAAGCTCGCTCGCACCCAAATCGCAACATCGTCACACGGGCTTTGGGCATCGAGCCCGACATCGACGTCGACCTGTGGGAAGTACCAGCCATCGTCGGCGACCGGTTCTTGTTATGCAGCGACGGTCTGGTGGATGAAGTGGTCGATGACGCGATCGCCGAGTTGCTCCTCCACTACCCCGACCCGCAGCAGGCCGCCGAAGAACTGGTGCGCCTGGCCAATCACAACGGTGGCCACGACAACATCAGCGTCGTAGTTGTCGACGTCATCGACGGCCTGCACAACCAGCCCCCGCTCGACACCATCTCTGTGTCAGCCGGTCCGGCCACCGGCAGCACCCGGGCCGTCCCCCAGTTCCCTCAGCCCCTCGTCATCGAGCCCCACCAGCCGGGCTATCAACCCGGCGACCCCGCCAGCCCGACGGCGGGTGACTCGGGCTACACCGACGCTTCGAGCGCCAGCGACCCGCCCCGCACGAACGCGCTGCGGTTGAAGCCGGATACCACTGGCCGAGTGTGGGCCAATCGCGTTCGGGCGTTCGTGTTCACCGTGGTGATCCTGGGCATCATCGGCACCATCATCGGCGGAGTGCAGTTCTACGGAAACGCCGGTACCCATGTCGGCTTCCAGGGCGACCAAGTCACAGTATTCAAGGGTCGGGTCGGCGGGGTGCTGTGGGTACATCCAACCGTGCTCACCAAGACACCGCTTACCAAGACCAAGCTCTCCGCCGACGCGGTCGACCGCATCACCAAGACCGTGTCGTTTACCGATCAGGCCGCAGCCGTCGCCTGGATCGATGCCCTCTCGAAGAACCCGGCGCTTGCCCCGGGAAACATGCCGGCTACCACCACGATCGCGCCGACAACCACAACAACCACCACGGCGGCGCCGACGACCACTACCACCTCAACGACGCTGCCGGGACCATGATCGGCTCCACCCGACGAGGCACCGAGCTCATTTTGGTGCTGCTCGCCGCCGTCATCACCGGCGGTGCATACACCCTGGTGGCGCTCGGTCGCACCTCGACGTTGCCCGCCAACGTGGTGCCGTTCCTCGGCCTCATGATGGGCCTGTTGCTCACTCCTCACCTGGCCAATCGCTTCTTGGCCCGCGGTGCCGACGCCGTGCTCCTCCCCCTTGCGGCCCTGCTCAACGGGGTCGGCTACGTGTTCATCGCCCGCATCAACCACAACCTGGCCTCCAAGCAGTCGGGCTGGACCATCATCGCCGTCGGGGCTTACGTGCTCACGCTGTTGGCGGTGAAGAACGTCAACGACCTATCGACATACAAGTGGACGTTCGCGCTGGCAGGCGTCGGCATGCTGCTGCTGCCGTTCTTGCCGGTCATCGGACGCTCGATCAACGGCAGCCGCATCTGGATTCACGTCGGCCCGTTCAGCATCCAACCAGGCGAGTTCGCCAAGGTCACCCTCGCCTGCTTCTTTGCCGGCTATCTGATGGAACAACGGGCACTGTTGGCCCAGGCCACCTGGAAGGTCGGCCCGCTCTACCTGCCCGAGCCCCGCCACTTCGGCCCCGTTCTGGTCGCCTGGTTCATGGCGATCGGCATCATGACCTTCCAGAAGGATCTCGGCTCCTCGCTGTTGTTCTTCACCCTTTTCATCGTGATGGTCTGGATCGCCACCGAACGCACCAGCTATCTGGTGGTCGGCTGGATGATGTTCGGCGTCGGCGCTTATTTGGCGTGGATCAAATTCGCCCACGTCCGCACCAGGGTCAGCATTTGGCTCGACCCGTGGGCCGATCCGCGGGGCAAGGGCTACCAGATTATCCAGGGCCTTTACGCCATGGCCGGCGGCGGTACCACCGGCACCGGATTGGGGCTTGGCGACCCGACCCGCATCCCCGAGGTGCAGAACGACTTCATCTTCGCCGCCATCGGGGAGGAGCTCGGCCTGGTCGGTGCCACCGCCATCCTGATCGCTTTCGTACTCATTATCGGCTCGGGGTTACGCATCGCGTTTCGGGCCGAGAAAACCTTCGAAAAGCTGCTGGCTACCGGGCTCACGACCATCTTGGGCGTGCAAGCATTCGTCATCATCGCCGGCGTTACCCGGGTGCTGCCCCTTACCGGGGTGACGCTGCCGTTCGTCAGTTACGGCGGCAGTTCGCTGCTGGCCAACTACATCTTGCTGGCGCTATTGATGCGGATCAGTGACTCGACAGCCCGCCGCAACAGCGAGGTCAAGGTCCGCAGCCACAAGGCCAAAGCCCCCGACGTCGATCTCACCCAAATGATCGAACTGGTCGACCCGTGACCCGCCCCGGCCGACCCATAACACCGCCCACTCTTGGGCGCGCCAGCCGATCGACACGCCTCCACCTCGTCGCGGGGGTCGACCCGTGAACAAGCAGATTCGCCGACTGGCCGTAGCGCTCATGGCTATCTACGTGATCTTGTTTGCACAGTTGAACTGGCTGCAGGTGGCCAAGGCCAAGACGTACAACAAGGATCCGGCCAACACCCGTGGCGTCATCCGAGATTTCAGTCGCGCCCGCGGCACCATTTATACCGCGGACGAAAAGCCGGTCGTGGTAGCCGAAAGTGTGCCGTCCGGCGACCGTTACACCTACAAGCGCAGCTATCCGACCGGCGATCTGTTGAGTCACCCGGTCGGCTACTTCTCGCTGAAGTACGGCACGACCGAGGTGGAATCGGCCTACAACGACGTTCTGACCGGCAAGACGCCCCAGCAGCAGCTCACCGGCCTCGGCAACCTGTTCAACAGCGCCACGACCACCGGCGATGTGTACCTCACCTTGCGAGCCGACCTGCAGCAGGCAGCTAAGGATGCCATGGGCGACCGCGTCGGCTCGGTGGTGCTTCTCGACCCTCGCAGTGGTGCGATCAAGGCCATGTGGTCGAACCCGGGTTTCGACCCCAATCTGGTGGCCTCGCACGACTTCAAAGAAGCCGATAACGCCCGGGCGTTGTACCTACTCGACCAGGAAAAACCGCTCCTGGCCAACGCCTACCAAGAGCGCTACATGCCCGGCTCGACCTTCAAGGTGTTGACCACCACGGCGGGCTTTGAGAACAAAGTACTCAGCCTCGACAAGACCTTTGACGCCACCAAAGAGTGGCTGCCCCCCAATACCCAGATCCCCATCAAGAACTACGGCGGCGAGCTGTGCGGTGGCTCCATGGAACGGGTTTTCGAAATCAGCTGCAACATCCCGTTCGCTCAAACCGCCCTGGCGCTGGGTGCCGACAAGATGGTGGCTGCCGTCGACAACTTCGGGTTCAACGAGAAAGCACCGCTCGACCTGCCCGACGTCGCTGCGTCGTACTTTGGTCAGGTGAAGGATTTTTCACGCGACGCCCCCAAACTGGCGATGTCTGGTTTCGGGCAGA
>JAYTVF010000229.1:0-5571 GCA_043744155.1 Acidimicrobiia bacterium
CTGGGTTCATGCCGATGGACTTGAACGCGGCCACACCGAGGATGATCGAGGCGACGAGGGTGACCTCGTAGCTCTCGAACAGGTCGGCAGCCATGCCGGCGCAGTCGCCGACATTGTCGCCGACATTGTCGGCAATGGTGGCCGGGTTGCGGGGGTCGTCCTCGGGGATGCCAGCCTCAACCTTGCCGACCAGGTCGGCACCGACGTCGGCAGCCTTGGTGAAGATGCCGCCACCGACTCGTAGGAACAGCGCCAGCAGCGAGCCGCCGAATCCGAACCCGATCAAGATGGCCGACGATGTGTTCTGGAACAACATGATGATGACGGTGGCGCCGAGCAAGCCGAGGCCCACGGTGAACATGCCAGCGACGCCTCCAGTGCGGAAGGCGACTTCGAGTGCCTTGGGCATTGAGGGCGCCCCGTTCGGGCCACCGCCCTTTGCTGCGGCAGCGGTGCGAACATTGCCTCGGGTTGCCAGCGTCATGCCGATGAAGCCGGTGAGTCCGGACAGGAAGGCACCGAGCACGAAGGCGGCGGTGCGAACCGCTCCGGAGACACCAAAGCTCAGAGCTTGGGTTCCGTTGGGCTTGCTCACCGCCGAGGATGTGAAGAACACGATGACGGCGAGCGGGACCAGAATCATCAAGATCGTTCGGAACTGTCGCTTCAGGTAAGCCGAAGCGCCTTCCTGGATGGCGAGGGCGATCTCCTTCATCTTCTCGGTGCCCTCGTCCTTGGACATGACGTCCTTCATGAGGAAGACGCCGACTCCCAAGGCCAAGAGCGCCGAAAGTGCTGAGAGGATCAACACCACCCACTCGCCTCCGTGCAATGCGAAGTCCTGATAGCCGCCTTCTGCGGCGAAGATGCTTGTCACCGGTTGCCCCCCGGGGTTTTGATCGAGAGTTGCACCCGCCGGGCGCGACTCATGGTGAATTTTCTTGAGGGATACTAGGGAACGCGGGAGCTATCCTGAAAAACGGCGGGTGTCCGCTCGTCTGCTCCGGTCCACCGCTTGTGGACAAAGTTCGTTCTCGGCAGAGAACGGCGCTACGTTTCGGACTGTGGTGTCGACAGTCCAGAGACAAGGGGCAAGTGACGAATGGCTCAGGTAATGAAACGCGGTCCGGTCACCGGAACCGCGGTGAAAGAGGAGCGCAAAGCGTCGCCCTTCCTGATCGAGTTCTATCGATCGGCGGTGGCGAAGAAGTGGATCATGGCCCTCACCGGCACCATGCTGATGGGCTTCGTGTTCTTCCACATGGTCGGCAACCTCAAGATGTACTTGGGCACCACGGCCGACGGTGTGTACCACCTGGATGAGTACGGCGAGTTTCTTCGCAAACTGCTGGTGCCAATCCTGCCTCGCACGGTCACGCTGTGGCTGCTTCGCCTCGGGCTTGTCGGCGCCTTCGGGTTGCACATTCACGCGGCGTATGCGCTCACGATCGTCAACAAGAAGGCCCGACCGGTTGCCTACCAGTCGAAGCGGGACTATGTGGCAGCCGACTTCGCCAGCCGCACGATGCGCTACACCGGGGTCATCTTTGCCCTCTTTCTACTGTGGCATTTGGGCGATTTCACGTGGGGCTTTTTCAACAAGGGTTTCGTGCGCGGCGAGGTGTACCGCAACGTCGGCGCATCACTGTCGTACCTGCCGGTGGCGCTCATCTACATCGCTGGGAACCTGGCACTGGGCATTCACCTGTTCCACGGCGCCTGGTCGTTGTTCCAAAGCCTTGGATTCAACAATCCGAGGTTCAACAAGTGGCGCCGCCTGTTCGCCACCGGCTTTGCCTCAGTGGTCGTGATCGGCAACCTGAGCTTCGTATTCGCATGGCTCTTCGGCATCCTGGATAAGGCGGTCTGATCGTGTTGGATTCCAAGTCCCCGTCCGGCCCGATGGCCGACCGCTGGGAGAACTACAAGGCTGACGCCAAGTTGGTGAACCCGGCCAACCGTCGTCGTTACGACGTGATCGTCGTCGGCACCGGTCTTGCCGGCGCGGCCGCGGCGGCCACGCTTGGCGAGATGGGCTACAACGTGAAGGCCTTCACATTCCACGATTCGCCCCGACGTGCCCACTCCATCGCGGCCCAGGGAGGCATCAACGCGGCCAAGAACTACCGCGGTGACGGCGACAGCGTTCATCGCCTATTCTATGACACGGTCAAGGGCGGCGACTTCCGGGCCCGAGAGTCCAACGTGCACCGGTTGGCTGAAGCATCGGTGTCGATTATCGACCAGTGCGTCGCCCAGGGTGTGCCGTTCGCCCGCGAGTATGGCGGTCTGCTCGACAACCGCTCTTTCGGTGGCGCCCAGGTGTCCCGTACGTTCTATGCCCGCGGTCAGACTGGCCAACAACTGCTGCTCGGTGCGTATCAGGCACTGGCCCGCCAGATCGGCCTTGGGACCGTCACGCTGTACAACCGCTCCGAGCTCATCGACGTTGTGACCCACGAGGATCGTTGCGTCGGTATCGTTACCCGTGACCTGGTAAATGGCGAGATCGAGTCCCACTCGGCCCACGCGACAATCCTGGCCACCGGTGGCTACTCGAACGTGTTCTTCCTGTCCACGAACGCTATGAACTGCAACGTGTCGGCCACCTGGCGAGCGCACCGCAAGGGCGCCTTCTTCGCCAACCCGTGTTACACGCAGATCCACCCGACCTGTATTCCGCAGTCCGACGAGTTCCAGTCGAAGCTGACGCTCATGTCGGAGTCGCTGCGTAACGACGGCCGCATCTGGGTGCCCAAGAAGATGGACGATCCCCGCTCCCCGGACCAGATTCCGGACGAAGATCGTGATTACTACCTGGAACGCCGGTACCCATCTTTCGGCAACTTGGCCCCGCGTGACATTGCGTCTCGCGCAGCCAAGGTGGAATGCGACAAGGGCATGGGTGTCGGGCCGTTGAAAAACGGGGTGTACCTTGACTTCGGTCCTGCCACCAAGCGACTGGGCGAGAACGTCATCCGTGAGCGATACGGCAACCTGTTCGAGATGTACGACCGGATCACCGATGAGAATCCGTACAAGGTTCCCATGCGCATCTACCCGGCCGTCCACTACACAATGGGTGGGCTGTGGGTGGACTACGAGCTGCAGACCACCATCCCGAATCTGTACTGCGCCGGCGAAGCGAACTTCTCTGATCATGGCGCCAATCGCCTCGGCGCGTCGGCGCTCATGCAGGGTCTGGCCGACGGCTATTTCGTTTTGCCCGCTACCCTGGCCAACGGTCTCGCTGGCCGTTTGTCGGAAAAGGTACTCCCCACCTCACACGAGGCATTTACGACCGCCGAGGTCGAAGCGAAGGGTCGTTACGACGCCTTCCTGGCCACGAAAGGCACCAGATCGGTGGACTATTATCACCGTGAGCTCGGTAAGATCATGTGGGACTACTGCGGTATGGAGCGCACCGAAGCTGGGTTGGAGAAGGCTCTTTCGGAGATCCCGGCCCTGCACGATGATTTCAAGGCCAACGTCCGGGTCCCCGGCTCGGCAGCAACGCTCAACCAGTCGCTGGAAAAGGCTGGCCGAGTGGATGATTTCTTCCAGCTTGGGCGGCTTATGTGCGAGGACGCGCTGCAGCGCGAAGAGTCTTGCGGCGGCCATTTCCGGGCCGAGCACCAGTACGACGATGGCGAAGCCAAGCGGGATGACGAGAACTTCGCTCATGTAGCGGCCTGGGAATTCAACGGTGATGCTGTGCCCGAGACCCGCAACACCGAGGCTCTCGACTTCGAGGCCGTCCACCTGGCTGTGAGGTCCTACAAGTGATGACCTCATCGACGAGCAAGCGAGGCACGAAATGAAGCTCCTGAATCTCACTCTCAAGGTCTGGCGTCAAGATGGCCCGTCGGCTCCTGGTCATTTCGACACGATCGCCGCACCTGGCATCAAGGACGAGATGTCGTTCCTCGAAATGCTCGACGTGGTGAATGAGAACCTCACGAACGACGGCAAAGACCCCATCGTGTTCGACCATGACTGTCGCGAGGGTATCTGTGGCACGTGCTCGCTCATGATCAATGGCCAGGCCCACGGCCCGGAGAAGCGTACCGCGACGTGCCAGTTGCATATGCGTAAGTTCACCGACGGCCAGACGATCACGATTGAGCCTTGGCGCGCCGCTGCGTTTCCGATCGTGAAGGACCTGATGGTTGACCGTTCTTCGTTCGACCGCATCGTAGAGAGTGGCGGGTTCATTACCGCCAATACCGGTGGCGCCCCTGATGCCAACCTGATCCCGGTTCCCAAGGTCGTTGCCGACGCGGCGATGGACGCCGCCGAATGTATCGGCTGCGGCGCGTGTGTGGCCGCATGCCCGAACGGCGCAGCGAACCTGTTCACCTCGGCCAAGGTCGCCCATCTCAACCTTCTGCCGCAGGGTCAGGCCGAGCGTTACAGCCGTGTCGAGGCCATGGTGGACACCATGGAGGAGCATTTCGGTTCCTGCACGAACCATGGTGAGTGCGAGCAGGCGTGCCCCAAGGCCATTTCCATCGATTGGATCGCACTCATGAACAAGGACTACATCAAGTCCAAGTTCAAGAACCGCGCCTTCCAGGCTCGCCGCTAAGCCCTCGCCGACTCGGTCGCCGTCGGTACGAAGGTGGGCGGGGTAGCAGCCTAAGCGACGGCGACGGCGAGTTTACGTCGCACTCACCTTGGCTTCGGTGTCACCACTCCGGTGACCTTGACCGACGCCAAGCCGAGCAGACAGCCGCACAACAGGCTCACGGTCGAGTTGAACCATACCCAGGTGAATGGCGTCGAAAGCACACCGCCAAACGCACCCGCTCCTGCCGTAGCCGGATCATCTAGGTGATACCTCGAAGGGGGGAGTGGGGCCAGCTCACGGGTTTCGCTCGGTCCGCGATCATGCGAACGGATCGGCGACGCCATCGCCGCGGAGAGAGCGGCAGCGGCCCTTCGAACTGCCCGTTACTCAATGGTCTGTCGCCTCGGCGCCGAGCATCGTGACTCGCAGTTCGGCCAGTTGCTCGCTGACATCCGCCTGGGTGTAGCCGGGTCGTTCGGGACCAGGCTCCACGCCCATCGCACGCAGAAGTCCGGTGGCTGGCTGCGATGGATCACCAGTCTCGCCCAGGACCGGCTGTAACCCGTTGGCGACCAAGTGGTCAAAGACCAGGTGTACGACGCTCCATGGGTTGAACGTCTGTCCCTTGTCGGGCGTCTCGGCCGATCCCTGGGTAGTCATCGCTAAAAGGTAGCGAAGGTGCGAGACACTGTCCAGTTTCAGTCGAGCCGGCACCACGGCTTGCCGCCCTCCCGCGGTGTCAGTTCAGGCCGTTGGCTCGGGCAACGTGGACGCGGTACTGCGTGATCCTGCGGTAGAGGGTGGCGCGACTCGCCCGGATCCCCGCTCGCCGACCGCAGCGACGATGTGACCGGCGCCGAGCGCGTCTTGTGCGTGTGACCGGGGGTCTATCCCAGGTCTATACCCAATGCCGTTCAGTTAGGCGCGTGAGATGGGTGATGTGGTGGGACGAGCCGACTGGCGTTCGCACACAACCGGCCCGCCAAAAGCACACAACCCCT
>JAYTVF010000230.1:0-1744 GCA_043744155.1 Acidimicrobiia bacterium
GTGCAGCTGAAGCTCGACGCCGATCAGCGTCGCGGTGCCCTCTCCGCTGAGGCGTGTGAAACCATCGCCGCGGCAGCAGCCGTCGCGCTAAAGGAGCGCATCCCGTTGGTTGGTTACATCGGTTCGTCGGGTGCCGACATCATCGAGGGTATGTCAGCGCTGCATGGCTGGGGGGCTGCCGCGCGATCCGTGGCCTTGTGCTCGGGCGTGGTCCCGATCATCTTCGCCGTCACCGGGCCTGCGGTCTCGGGCCCGGCCCTACTTCTGGGTCTCGCTGACCACGTGGTGATGTCGAGCGAGGCCTACGCCTTCGTCAGCGGCCCAACGATGGTGGCCGAATTCACGGGCGTCGAGGTCGACATCAATGAGCTCGGCGGCGCAGCGTCTCACGCCCGCCACACTGGCGTCGCCACACTGGTGGTGACCGATGAAGCCGCAGCGGCCGAGGCGATCGGCACGCTGTTGAGCTACCTGCCGCCCAACGTCGATGAACCGCCGCCCTTTTGGCTAAGTGGGGATCCGCTCGACCGAGAAACCCCAGAGGCGGGCGACCTGCTCCCCGCCACCTCCACCGGAAGCTATGACGTGCGAGATGTGATGCGCAGTATCGCCGATGACAGCGACATCCTCGAGTTGAAGGCCCGGTGGGCCGGAAACATCGTGACGGCGTTTGGATGCATGGGAGGTCGCCCAGTCGGGCTCATCGGCAATCAGCCCGTCAACATGGCCGGCACCCTCGATATCCCGGCATCGCAGAAAGCGGCTCGATTCGTGGCCTTCTGCGATGCCTTCAACCTGCCCATCGTGACGCTGGTCGATACGCCCGGCTTCTACCCTGGGAAGGATCTGGAATGGCGGGGAATGATTCGACACGGCGCGCAGTTGGTGTTCGCCTACGGGCGAGCCACGGTGCCGCGCATCTGCGTGATCCTGCGCAAGTCCTACGGCGGCGCATACATCGTGATGGATTCCAAGAAGATGGGCAACGATCTGTGCCTGGCGTGGCCCGGTGCTGAGTTGGCAGTGATGGGCGCCGGTCAGGCCGCCGCCATATTAATGCGTCGAGCCAGCCCCGAAGAGCGAGCGGCCTTTGAGGCTGACTACACCCAACGTTTGCTCAATCCATATATCGCGGCCGAACGCGGGTATGTCGATGCCGTCATCGAGCCGGCCGAAACGCGCCGATGGATTACACGGGCGCTTGATCTCCTCGCCGACAAGCGGGAAAGTCTTTCCGTACGCAAGCACGACAACTCACCCCTGTGAAACACGGCGAGTTACCCCGCTCACCGTACCGTTGAGTAACCTGTTGTCGGTCAAGGATTTCTTTCCTGGCCGAACCGACGTTTCGCGGACGAGGGAGCAAAAGTGGCCGAGACCATCACCATCATTGATGACCGTACCGGGAAGCAGGTCACCGTTCCGCTTACTGATGGCGTATTCCCATCCTCGGCCTTGAGACAGCTCGACCCCGACCTACGAATGTATGACCCGGCGTTCCTGTCGACCGCCGCCTGCTCAAGCGGGGTGACCTACCTCGACGGTGACGCCGGGATTTTGCGATATCGGGGTTACCCGATCGAGCAGTTGGCCGAGCACTCCACCCACCTCGAGGTGGCCTACCTGCTGTTGAACGGCGAACTTCCGACCGCGGAGCAGCTGAAGGTCTGGACCTACGACGTCACCCACCACACGTTCCTCCATGAAAACGTCCGGAAGCGATTCATGGAGGGCTTCCACTACG
>JAYTVF010000231.1:0-1744 GCA_043744155.1 Acidimicrobiia bacterium
AGATCGTAGGTGGCCGGGTCGGCGAAGGTCAGCGGCACCAGGCCCTGCTTCTTCAAATTGGTCTCGTGAATGCGGGCGAAGCTGCGGGTGATGATCACCGCGCCGCCGCGGAAGCGGGGCTCCATTGCGGCGTGCTCGCGCGACGAGCCTTCGCCGTAGTTGCGGTCGCCGATGGCTACCCAACGCACACCAGCCTCGCTGTACTTCTTGGCCAGGTTGGGGTACGTGTCGTTCGCTCCGCCGAGGGAATCTTTGCCGATGCCGACGGGGTACTCGCTGCCGTCAGTCTGCGAGTAGGCGTTGACCGCACCGAGGAACAGGTTGCCGGAAATGTTCTCAAGGTGACCGCGGTACTTCAGCCACTTACCAGCGGCCGAGATGTGGTCGGTGGTGCACTTGCCTTGCGCCTTCATCAATACCGGTAGCCCGACGTAATCCTGGCCGTCCCACGGAGTGAACGCAGCCAGTAGCTGCAGGCGATCGGAGGTGGGCGAAACCTCCACCGAGACGCCGCTGCCATCTGCCGGGGGAGCGGTGAACGTGTCCTGGCCGGGGTCGTAGCCCTGCGACGGCAAGACTTCACCGACGGGAGCGTTGAGCGTGACCTCGCTACCGTCGGGGGCGGTCAAAGTGTCCACCGACGGGTCGAAGTCCAACTGACCGGAGAGGGCCAGTGCCACGACTGTGTCGGGCGACGTGACGAACGAGAGCGTCAGCGCCGAGCCATCGTTGCGCTTGGGGAAGTTGCGGTTGAACGAGTTGACGATGGTGTTCGGCTTGTTGTTGGCGTCGGCCGGACGGTCCCACTGGCCGATGCAGGGGCCGCAGGCGTTGGCCAGCACGGTGGCACCAATGGCCTCTAGGTCGGCGATCAAACCGTCGCGTTCGATGGTGGCGCGGATCTGCTCGCTGCCGGGCGAGACCAGCAGCGGCGTCTTCACCATCAGCCCGCGAGCCGAGGCCTGACGGGCGATGGACGCGGCACGGGTGATGTCTTCGTAGGAGCTGTTGGTGCAGCTGCCGATCAGGGCGGCGCTGATGTCCAGCGGCCAGTCATTGGCCCGTGCTTCGGCGCCGACCGCTGCGCCAATCCGGTTGGCACGGTCGGGGCTGTGCGGCCCGTTGATCAGCGGCTTCAGCGCGTCGAGGTCGATTTCGATGATCTGGTCGTACGCGGCCCCATCGTCGGGCCGCAGGTGCTCGGCCACCTTGTCGGCCGCGTCGGCGATGGCTTCGCGACTGGTGGCCTTCAAGTACTGAGCCAGATTGTCGTCGTAACCGAAGACGCTGCAGGTGGCGCCGATCTCCGCGCCCATGTTGCAGATGGTGGCCTTGCCAGTGGCGCTGATGCTGTCTGCTCCTGACCCGAAGTACTCGACGATTGCGCCGGTGCCGCCCTCTACGGTGAGCACTCGGGCGACTTCGAGGATCACGTCCTTCGGCGACGACCATCCGGAGAGCGTGCCGGTGAGCTTGACGCCGATGACCTTCGGCCAGCGAACATTGAACGGAAAGCCGGTCATCACGTCCACCGCATCGGCACCGCCGACACCGATGGCCACCATGCCGAGGCCGCCGGCGTTGGGGGTATGGCTGTCGGTGCCGATCATCATCCCGCCGGGGAAGGCGTAATGCTCCAGCACCACCTGGTGGATGATGCCGCTGCCAGGGCCCCAGAAGCCGATGCCGTACTTGGCGCTCACGCTGCGCAGGAAGTCGTAGACCTCACGGTTGGTGTCGATGG
>JAYTVF010000232.1:0-5551 GCA_043744155.1 Acidimicrobiia bacterium
GTGCTCGGCAGCCACAACCTGCTGGCCACCCCGTCATTGGCGCTGTTGAACGACCCCGAAGCTCGGCCGCTTATCGATGAATTCATGCACGGAGCCGACGGTGTCGATGCGGTTGAGAGGGCCGCCCTCTTTCGGCTCGCATGGGATTTTGTGGGCTCGCAACTGGGTGGTCGCAATGCCCTGTACGAGCGGTTCTATCTCACCTCAGCTGGGCGGAATCGTATGCTCAGCCATATGGGCAACATCGACCGAAGCCGACCGAACGAACTAGTCGATCACATTCTGGCGGCCGGGCGGGCAGCTACAGGCGGCGGTCTGTAGCCGTAGGGCTCTGTAGCGTCCGCCCGCATGGTGCTTGGTAGCGTGGGCCATCTATGGCGCGAGACAAGATTTACACCAAGGCTGGAGACGACGGATCTACCGGTCTTTTCTACGGTGGTCGCGTCGCAAAGGACTCTATGTTGCCCACGGCGTATGGCACCGTCGATGAGGCCCAGGCGGTGATGGGCGTCGCCCGCGCCCACCTCGGGCGCGGTCATGAGCTGAACGGCGTCCTGGTCGAGCTCGAGCGTGATCTTTATGTGGTCATGGCCGAGTTGGCCACTGCTCCGGAGAATCGCCACAAGCTCACGGCCGGTTCGTCGTCTACGGTCGCTTCGATGGTCGAACGGCTGGAGTCTTTGATCGATGCCTACAGTGCCCGGTTCGAACCACCGACCGAGTTCGTGGTTCCCGGGGAGGAATTGGCGGCTGCCTACCTCGATCTGGCCCGCACGGTCGTGCGTCGAGCAGAGCGCCACTGCCTGATGGCCGCCCTGTCGCCGTCATACGTTGTTCCCTATCTCAATCGTCTCTCCGACCTGCTGTGGACTCTGGCCCGCTGGCAGGAAGGTTCCTCACTGGCCGCCCGCCAAATCTGAACACACAGGAGTACATGCTCATGCCCATCATCTTTCAGGTCGCCCGCAACGCCCCCGATGCCGTCGACGCGATTGGTCTGCCGGTCTTCAGCGATGGTGCGGTGCCCAAAGCCGTGGAGCTCTCGCGGGCGTCCTTGGCCAAGGTCGGCTTTGAGGGCGAGGCCGGCCAGACGTACTCGATCACCGCGGCTACCGGGCCCGTCATTGTCTGCGTCGGTATGGGTAGGCGGGCCGAACTCACGGTGCATGGCGTACGAAACGCGGCGGCTTCGCTGGCTCGCGTCGCGGCCCGTCACGCCACGCTGTCGACGACGCTGGCCGATGTGGCCGTGGCTGGCAGCGAGAGTCGAGCTATCACCCAGGCAGTGACAGAGGGCATGACCATGGCCAGCTATAGATTCATCAAACATCGCACGGCCGCCAGCGCCAAGGCCGACGCCAAGAGCGCAGTGAAGCTGCACACTGTCACCCTGGTGGTGCCCGCTGGCAAGGTGTCAGCGGCTTCTCGGGGAGCCGAGCGCGGTGCAGCTATCGGTGGCGCGGTCTGTCTGGCACGCGATCTCGCCAACACCTCCCCCGGACATCTGAACGCCACCGACATGGCCGAGGTCGCCCGGCAGGTTGCGCAGAGCGCTGGCCTGGGTATCGAGGTCTTCGACAACGACGCCATGACCGAAATGAAGCTTGGTGGCATGTTGAGCGTCAACAAGGGCTCGGTCGAGCCGGCCCGGCTGATCAAGTTGACCTACACCCCTGCGCGGCCGGTTGGCACGGTGGCCCTGGTCGGAAAAGGTGTGATGTACGACTCGGGCGGCATCTCGCTGAAGCCCTCCGACGCCAGCCATGCCTCGATGAAGATGGACATGAGCGGTGCAGCGGCAGTGCTGGCAGCTATGAGCGTGCTGCATCTCATAAAGCCACGGGTCGCGGTCGTGGGCTATTTGCTCTGCACCGACAACATGCCGTCGGGCAGTGCGCTGAAAATGGGCGAGGTCATCACCATCCGCAACGGAAAGACCGTCGAAATCCACAACACCGATGCCGAGGGTCGCCTCATCTTGGCCGATGGCCTGTCGCTGGCGGTCGAAGATGGCGTCGATGCCATCGTGAATATCGCCACACTCACCGGCGCATGCATGGGCGCACTCGGCTTGAAGTACGCAGGTCTTTTGTCGAACCACGATGGCTGGGCGCAGCAAGTCTGCCATGCCGCTTCACGCGCGGATGAGCGCATGTGGCGACTGCCGCTGGTTGCGGAATACCGCAAACTGCTCGACAGCGAAGTCGCCGACATGCGCAACATTGGTGGGCCCTACGGCGGCGCCATCACCGCTGGTCTTTTCTTGCAAGAATTCGTCGGCGGCAAGCCGTGGGCGCACATCGATATGGCCGGACCCATGCGCGTCGATGGTGATGACGGTTGGCTCTCAAAGGGTGCAACGGCCTACGGGGTGCGAACCTTCGTTGAACTGCTCGACGCTTACGAACCAGTGGTTGACTGAACCCGTAGCTCGGCGCTCACGATCGCGGCCACCGCTGCCGACGTGCCGAGCCGAACCAACTGATGCTCGATTTGCTCGGCGTCGTCTCCGGCTTGGTAGAGCGACGCGGCCACGAGTTGAGCTCGATAATAGTGCCGAGCGCGGGCTGACTCATCGCTCTCCGCCGCCATCCATGCCTGATGAGCGTGGCGTAGGGGAGCGGGAAGTCTCCCGACTTGTCGCTCGTTCAGCGGTGGGACACGGCGCCTCACCGCGATGCCGTACGACTCTTCGCGGGCCATGTTGAATTGCATACAACGGGTTAGCGTTCGGGCGAACGGGCTGTGGCGCCCACCGGCACCGAGCCCGAGGGCGTCGGCGGTGTCGGTGATGGGCATTTCGAAACCGTTCGGGAAATGGTCGAACCCGGTGGCGACGCGCCGCAGCAGCCAGACCGAACTTGGCCCAAGGATGCCGAGCCAGAACTGCTCGACATATGAGCTGCGAGGGTCGAAGCCGACGAGATCGAGATCCTGATCATGCCAAGGGAGCACGATCAGATCGGTCGGAAGGTCGAGCGGTGGCGCTGGTGACATGGCACACTCCTGGGCGCAAACGGCGGGAGGGGAAGTGCATGCAGAGTGTGCCGGGCCACGCCCGGATCGGAATCACCGCCGACGGAGTGAGTGGAGCCCGACCAGCCAGGATTAGGCGGAGGGTGTCAGCAGGGCCTGAAGGTCGGCAATGACGTGCACCCGTGCGCTGGCGAACACGCAGATACGCCCGTCTGACGGCACCTGCACGGCGGTCAGATTGGCGACCGTTTCCTTGGCAACGAAGTTTAGGTTCGATGCTGTGGGTACCGATCCACCACAGGGGAACACCGTCAGGAATCCATTGTCGGTCGGGTTGACGGCTGTCACGTTCAGCAAGATGCCCGACAGATTGGCGGGCATACCGGGCAGATCACTCACCTTGAAATCAATGGTTTGACCTGAGCCGAGCTGTCCCGTCCAGCCGCCGACACTCTGACGGGTGTCGAGCAGGCGATCGGGCACGACCGCCGTGATCAGCCCGCCGACCGGAGCGAAGTACCCCGCGGCATCGACGATGAGATGGGTAGGTTTGTCGGCTTCGAAACACACGGTCTGACCGGGACCGAAGGCCACGGTGGCCAGGTTGGGCACCGTCTGTCCGCGGTGGAAGTTCAGGTTCGATGCATTGGGCACCCCCTTACCGCAGGGATACGCGACCAGGAACCCGTCACCCGCGGGGTCGTTTACGGTGACGTTGAGTCCAGCGGCAGTGGCGTCAGCCGGGACGCGACCAGCCAGAGACAAGGTGAACGTCGTGCCCCGAACGCCCGAACCCCGCGAATCGAGCACCCGCGCTGGTTCGGTGGTGGTCATCGTCGCGCCGTTGCCGCCGGCACTCGCCGTGAGCCACCCGGCCAGGTCGGCCAGGAGGTGCATCTTGGTCGAGGCGTATACACAGACCGAGCTGTTGGGACCGAAGGCCACCGTCACCAGGTTGGGGACGACATCGGCCGGAGCGAAGTTGATGTTCGAAGCCACCGGTGGCGTGCCGCCGCAGGGGAACACCGTTAAGTATCCCGGTTCGGCGGGACCGACTGCAGTGACGTTCAACGCGACGCCGACAGCATCAGCCGGTCGCGACGCCTCGTCGGCCAAAGAAATCGTGAAGACGCTGTGGTCGGCCAACGGGCCTGAGCCTCGGGTGCCGGTGCGAGTGTCGACGAGGCGAAGGGGATCGGCCGGTTTGAAATAGCCGGGCACTCCGACGGGAACCACAGGCAGCCCCCGGGGTGCACCGGGCACGGCACTGGCCTGAGAGGCACTTGCGGGTGGGGTTGGGGTTGGTGTCGGGGTCGAAAGCGTCGGGCCGAGCAGGAAGTTGAACGTCACCCATATGCGGTCGTTGCGGACCATCACACCGACGCCGACACGGTTGTAGTTGCCGACGATGTTGGCGAAGTGGCCCGGCGAGGCAATAAAGGCGTCGTTCAACCCGCCGACCGCGCCGCCGGTGCCGACGTTCTCGCCGCCTCCCAGCCAGGCCGGTTCGATCGGGGTGAGGTGGCTGCCCAAGTTGGGTCGGTGACAGAGAGCGCTCTTGGAGCAGTTTGTGCGATCGTTGGCGTCAAGAACGGTCGCGGTAATGTCGTAGACATCGGCCATCTTGCCTGACCAGTCGAGTGCCAATTGATCGAGCCCCGGATCGCGCTGCAATATCGACTTCCCGAATGTCGCTCGAGTGGCATTGAGGAGGCTGAAAAAGTCGGCCTCCGCAGCCCGAGGGTCGAGAGCGGCACTGGCAGGAGCGATCAGGGTCGGAAGGTAGGCCGCAAGGAGCCCGACCATCAGGCCGAGCACCGATATGCGGAAACGCCGGGTGGTCTTCACTCCAACTTGATCGGCCGCTGCGGCCGAATCGGTGAATCAAGAGACTGCCAAGATGTGAGGTATCCGACATGTTGTCAGTGCTATGGAAAAAGGGCGATTCCTGACCATTTCGGTAGACTTTGACCTATGGCTACATTCCGCGACCTTCTTGCTGCAGCGAAATCTGAGATTACCGAGATCGACCCGGTCGCAGCCGAACAAAAAATCGCCGGCGGTGGCGTTGCCATTCTTGACGTGCGCGAACCCGACGAATACGACCAGGGTGCCCTAGCTGACGCCGTTCATATCCCGCGTGGCCATCTTGAGGCACAGGTTGAGGCAAAGCTGTTGTCGAAGTCGACCCCGGTGGTCGTTTACTGCGCCGGGGGTGTCCGGTCCGCCTTTGCTGCCAAGACGCTCGGTGACCTTGGCTATGAGAACGTCTTTTCGATGGCCGGCGGCTTCGGGCGCTGGAAGGACGAAGGGCGACACTGGCGCACCCCGGTGACCTTGACCGCAGAGCAGCGGAACCGGTATCAGCGCCACCTGTTGCTACCCGAGGTTGGGGTGGCAGGTCAGGCTCGTCTTCTCGAATCCAAGGTGCTACTGCTCGGGGCCGGCGGATTGGGGTCGCCAGCGGCGCTCTACCTGGCCGCAGCTGGCATCGGCACGATGGGCATCGTCGACATGGACGAAGTCGACGCTTCGAACCTTCAGCGCCAGATTCTGCACAATCTGGAACGCATCG
>JAYTVF010000233.1:0-1736 GCA_043744155.1 Acidimicrobiia bacterium
CAATACCACCTCAACCAAGAACAACAACGCATCCACCAATCCCGCTACACCAACAGCCTCATCCCCGCCGCCGCGTAACCCTCCAGAAGAGCCGCACCCAAATCACAATGACTTACGCGCGGAACCACTAGGTCGGTCTTGCGGCTTCCGTCAGGGAGCCGGGCGACGCCGTAGAGCAACTCGGCAACGGTGATTGCGGTGAGGTGGACGTCAGTCGCGGATTGTCGATCGACCCAGTCGACGACGACATCAGCTGGTGTGGCTCGCATGAGCTCCGAGACCACGTTGGTGTCCAGGACGATCATGGCAGCGTGGCCGGTCGCGGGCGGTCGGTCCGTGCCGGCAGCTCCAGCTCGACTCCTCCGACCGTCGCGAACCGTTGCCGGATCCGGCTGCCGAGCTGATCGGCCGGTGCAGGCCGGGCCAACGCGTCGCGCAGGATCTCGCGGACTTCGGCCTCCATCGACCGTCCATGTCGGGCCGCTCGGACCCGCAGGCTCGCACGTAGTTCCTCGTCAAGATCCCGAATCGTGAGCGTCGCCATCCCGCCCTCTCGGCCGCAGACCTGCACTGCAAGCAATGCTAGCAGATGGGTGTCGCCGAGCACTCGAAAGTTCGATCGAGCGCTCCACTTCGCTCTGCCGTGCCAGTCGCCCCACCCGCCCGGGAACCGGCGATCCGAGCGGTAGCGATGCACCAGTTCGTTCTGCCGGGAAGGGGTGAGGCGCAGGTGCTTGCGCCCGTCAACTCTTGGACGCTCCTGCCGATGTTGTGGTGGGTGGTGGTGGTGGTGGTGGTGGTGGTGGTGTGGTACCATATCTTGTACCAGACTGGAGTGTGGTGATGGCCATCACGGCGAGCGAAGCCCGCAAGAACCTGTTCCCGTTGATCGAGCAGGTCAACAACGACCGGACCCCGATCGAGATCACCTCCAAGCGCGGCGATGCGGTCCTCATCGCCATCGATGACTACCGCGCACTGGAAGAGACGGCCCATCTGTTGCGCTCGCCGGCCAACGTGCGACGACTCCTCGAGAGCCTTGATCAGGCCCGCGCCGGTAACACCCGGGAACACCAACTCGACCGATGAGGTTCGTGTTCACCATCAACGGGTGGGAGGACTACGTGTTCTGGCAGTCGACCGATCGGGCCACGCTCAAACGCATCAACCGGTTGCTTGACGACATCACCCGCGACCCCTTCGGTGGGATCGGCAAACCCGAACAACTCCGCCATGCGCTCGCCGGGGCGTGGTCGCGTCGCATCGACGAGGAACACCGCATCGTCTATCTCGTCGTGGACGACGACATCGTCATCCTCCAGGCCCGCTACCACTACAGCTGACCCGTGGCCGGAGCCGCTCAGCGACGCCGCCATCGTGCAGAGCAGCACGATCGCCGGTTCGCCCGGGGCAGACGCGAGGCGGCACCCGACACGGGTGGTTGTCGAGTCCGGGCTCGATGTCGGGCCTGTTCGGCGTTGTCGCTCGCGGCGGGGATGTCGAGCGGCTCATGGCCCGGCGTGGGTCCACGTCGGGGCGCGGGCGGTCTGCCAGGCTGGGGGGCATGGGCAAGAACAACCAGGCCCGTCGGGCCGCCAAAGCGAAGCAACGCAAGTCCGGTCACCGGCCCGCTCACCAGGCCCCGGGCCGCGGTGACCGGTTCGGCCTGACCGATCGCGAGGTGGCGGCGGGATGCTTCGATCTGGCGGCGCGACGAGTCCTGGCCGGCGACGACG
>JAYTVF010000234.1:0-1733 GCA_043744155.1 Acidimicrobiia bacterium
CAGATCTGTGTATGCCTCGGGGTCGTGCGGTTTGGGTGCGGTCCCGTGGCCGAGGAGGTCGACCCCAATGACGGTGCGGCCGCTATCCTGCAAGAGCGCCTCCCAACCTGGACCTTGCCAAGTCTCGCGGAAGCTACCGCCCCACCCATGAACCAGCACGACCGGAACGTCACTCATGGGCTGAGATCGTAGCGATTATGGGCGATGTAACGCCGGTCCCGATGCCGTAGGCCGGATTCTGTCACGCTATTTCTGCCCGCCCTTTTGGAGAGACCACTATGCGCTTCCTCAACGACCAGACTCCGCCCTACGACCTGACCTACAACGACGTCTTCATGGTGCCGTCGCTGTCGTCGGTACCGAGCCGGAACAACGTCGATCTCACCACCCCTGATCGAGTGGGGACGACGTTGCCGCTGGTAGTGTCCAACATGACGGCGGTGGCGGGAAAGCGCATGGCCGAGACGGTGGCTCGTCGCGGCGGCATCGCGGTGCTGCCCCAAGACATCCCGATGACCGTTTTGGCGGATGTGATCGCGTACGTCAAGAGCAGGCATACGGTGTACGAAACGCCCATCACGCTCTCACCCACGCACACCATTGGCGATGCATTGAGCCTGATTCACAAGCGGTCACATGGCGCCATCATCATCGTGAATGACGCCAACCAACCGCTGAGCATCTTCACTGAATCCGACTCGGTTGGATATGACCGCTTCACTCAACTGGGCGCGCTGCCTGGAAAAGATTTGCTCACGGTGGCCGTCGGCACCGACCCGGAATCGGTGTTCAACGAATTGAACGGTCCGCGCTACCGGGTGGCCCCGGTCGTGGATGCCAACGGCGAACTGGTCGGTGTGGCCACCCGCAAAGGGGCTATGCGTTCAAGCCTATACCGCCCGGCTGTCGACGCCAACGGAAAGTTGATGGTGGCCGTGGCTATCGGTATCAACGGTGACCCGGCGGCCCGTACCGCATATTTGGTGTCCGCCGGCGCCGATGTCGTGGTCGTCGATACCGCGCATGGCCACCAGACCAAGGCTCTTGCGGCTGTGCGACTGGCCCGACAGGGTGCGCCGGGTGTGCCGATTGTGGCGGGCAATGTGGTGACCGCGGCCGGTACCGCCGACTTGATAGAAGCCGGAGCCGACATCGTGAAGGTCGGCGTCGGTCCGGGCGCGATGTGCACGACCCGCATGATGACCGGTGTCGGTCGGCCGCAGTTCTCCGCGGTGCTCGAGTGTTCGGCGGAGGCTCGTCGCCTGGGCGGCTCAGTGTGGGCTGACGGCGGCGTGCGCCACCCCCGTGATGTGGCGCTCGCCCTCGCCGCCGGGGCCAGCAACGTAATGTTCGGATCGTGGCTGGCTGGCACCTTCGAATCGGCTGCCGACACCTTGCGCGACACTGACGGCCGCCTCTACAAGGAAAATTTCGGCATGGCCTCGAGCCGGGCAGTGAAGAACCGCACCCGCCAGGAAAGTGCCTTCGACCGGGCCCGCAAGGAACTCTTCGAGGAAGGCATCTCGTCCAGCCGCATGTATCTGCACCCAGAACGGCCGGGAGTGGAGGACATCATCGATCAGATCGTGGCTGGTGTGCGCAGCTCGTTCACATACGCCGGCGCATCGAGCATCCCCGAATTCCAGGAGCGCGCCGTTGTCGGTGTTCAGAGCGCAGCCGGCTACGACGAAGGCCGGCCGCAAGGCACCAGCTGGTAAATCACGACACGATCT
>JAYTVF010000235.1:0-1730 GCA_043744155.1 Acidimicrobiia bacterium
GACGGCTGAGCCCCCCGTAGGATCTGTTCTCGATGTTGCGCCGCTACCGGGTTATTGTCGCTAAGCCAGGCCTTGACGGGCACGATCGCGGGGCGAAAATCATCGCCCGAGCTCTTCGCGACGCCGGTTTCGAAGTCATTTACACCGGCCTCTTCCAGTCCCCGGACATGATCGTGGAGACAGTGATCCAGGAGGACGCCGACGCCATCGGCCTGTCTGTTCTCTCCGGTGCCCATCGCACGCTCTTCCCGCTGGTGATCGACAAGCTGCGCGGTCGGGGCGTCGACGACGTTGTGGTCTTCGGCGGCGGCATCATTCCAAGCGCCGATATCGAGATCCTCAAGGGCCAGGGTGTGGCTGAGTTGTTCACTCCCGGCGCTCCGCTGGACACCATCACCGGATGGCTGGAGACCACGCTCGACGAGCGCGAGCGTCTCGCTGTCTAACCCGTTTCGTCCCGCAAGTTCATCTTGCCCCACCCTTTTGCATCACCCTTTTGCATCACCCTTTTGCATTACCCCTAATCCGCTGCACCGAGGAGCATTCCGTTGGATCTGTTCGAGTACCAAGGCCGTGCCGAGTTCGCCCGCTTCGGGCTTCCCGTTCCTTCGGGAGGAATCGCCGACGATGTTGAGACTGCCGTCGCCGTGGCTGAAGCGGCCGGCTACCCGGTGGTCATCAAGGCCCAGGTGCAGGTTGGTGGGCGCGGCAAAGCCGGTGGCGTGAAGCTCGCCAACAACGCCGACGAAGTGCGGCTCCATGCCGGCAACATCCTGAACATGGACATCAAGGGCCACGTCGTCCATCGTTTGTTCATCGGTAATGCCGCCGATATCGCCGAAGAGTATTACGCCTCGTTCACCCTCGACCGCAGCGCCAAAAAGCACCTGCTGATGCTTTCCGCCGAGGGTGGCGTCGAGATCGAAGTCGTGGCGGTAGAGAACCCCGACGCGTTGATAAAGGTCCATATCGATCCGGTAGACGGGATCTCGCTCGAGCGGGCTCGCCAGGCCTGTGTGGACGCCAAACTCAATCCGATCGCCGTCGATCAGGCCGCCGAGATTCTGGTGAAGCTCTATCGATGCTTCACCGAGGGGGACTGCGACCTCGCGGAAATTAATCCGCTCGTCTTGACGCCCGATGGCCAGGTCTTGTGCCTGGACGCCAAGGTCGCCCTGGACGAAAACGCCATGTACCGCCACGAATGGGCGGAATACGAATCCACCGTACTTCGTGATGCTCGCGAAACACTGGCCCACTCAAAGGGGCTGCAGTACATCGGCCTCGAAGGTTCCGTCGGCATTATCGCCAATGGTGCGGGGCTGGCGATGAGCACCCTCGACGTCGTGAATCAAGTCGGCGGAACGGCGGCCAATTTCTTGGACATTGGTGGCGGGGCGAACGCCGACGTGATGGCTGGAGCCCTCGAAGTGATCAACACTGATCCCGCGGTGAAGAGCATCTTCATCAACATTTTCGGCGGTATTACCCGCGGCGAAGAGGTGGCCAAGGGCATCGTCGAAGCAATGGGACGGGTGAAGCTGAAGGCGCCGATCGTGATTCGTTTAGACGGCACCAACGCCGAGGAAGGCCGGGCCATCATTGCCGGTGCCGGTATTCCGGCGGACCGACTGATCTCCAAAGCCACGATGCTCGAAGCAGCACGCGCTGCCGTCGAGCTCGCCAAGTAATACGTCAACGTACGAACTCAGATAGAAAGCACACATATA
>JAYTVF010000236.1:0-5518 GCA_043744155.1 Acidimicrobiia bacterium
GAGTTCAGACGTGTGCTCTTCCGATCTCGAAGGTGTAACTCGACCCGACCCGACCCGACCCGACCCGACCCGACCCGACCCGACCCGACCCGACCCGACCCGACCCGACCCGGGCTGACCCATCCCGGGTTGGGCTGGGCTGGGCTGGGCTGGGAGGTGCATGGCTTCGGGCGGCCGCTACGCTTGGCGGGTGGCTGCCGATGATCTCTTTTCTGCGGCGGCGGCGGAGCGGCTGACGAATCGGGCGCCGTTGGCCTCGCGGTTACGACCCCGAACGCTCAGCGACATCGTGGGTCAGGAGCATCTTCTTGGGCCGGGCCGTCCGTTGCGAGCCTTGGTGCAGGGCGATCGGCTGACCTCGGTGATCCTGTGGGGGCCGCCAGGGGTGGGTAAGACAACCTTAGCCCGGGTGCTCGCGGAGGCCTCGAGCAAGGTCTTCGAGCAGCTCTCTGCTGTGACGGCCAGCGTAAAGGACGTTCGCGAGATCATTGAAGAGGCCCGGGCACGGCTTGGCCAGCATGGCAAGGGAACGGTGTTGTTCCTCGACGAGATCCATCGGTTCAACAAGGCCCAGCAGGATGCGTTGCTGCCGAGTGTGGAGGAAGGCCTCCTCGTACTTATCGGGGCCACGACGGAGAATCCGTTCTTCGAGGTCAATCCACCGCTGTTGAGCCGGTCGACCCTGTTTCGGCTGGAGCCTTTGGACGAAATCGCGCTGCGTGCGCTGGCCCATCGAGGTCTGGTTGCCGAGCAGACCGAGGCCGACCAAGACGCCATTGAGCACCTCGTGACTCGTTCGGGCGGTGACGGTCGCCAACTGCTGACGTCGCTCGAAGTGGCCATGGCGCTGGCCGCCGACCGTCAGCACGATCGCATCAGCCTGCTCGACGCACAAGACGCCATCGGCACCCGTGCGCTGCGCTACGGCCGAGATGATCACTACGACGTAGTGAGTGCATTCATCAAATCGATCAGGGGTAGCGACGCCGATGCCGGGCTTTACTGGCTGGCCCGCATGTTGGAGGCAGGGGAGGACGCTCGCTTCATCGCCCGTCGGCTGGTGATCCTCGCAAGCGAAGACGTGGGTATGGCCGACCCCATGAGCCTGCTGGTAGCCAACGCTGCGGCGCAGGCCGTGGAATTCGTGGGTCTTCCTGAGGCACAGCTGAATCTGGCCCAAGCAGTGGTGCACCTCTCTCTCGCCCCCAAAAGCAACCGCAGCGCGCTCGGTATCTGGTCGGCGCGAGAGGCAGTAAAGAATCATCCGGCCGGAGAAGTGCCTGCTCATCTGCGTGATGCGCACTATCAAGGCGCAAAGCGGCTCGGGCATGGTGCCGGATACGAGTATCCTCATGATGCACCGGGGGGTTGGCTAGCTCAACAGTATCGCCCCGATGGCATGACCGAAGTCTTTTACGAACCGACCGATCGCGGCTTTGAGGGCCGCGCTCGCAAGGCCAAAGAATAGGGGGAAGCACCGTGTCCGCAGGCGATTTGGCCGTCATCTTGGCCACGCTGCTGTGCACATTCGGGTTCGCGGCGCTGGTTGTCGTACTGCTTCGGGTACTGCGGGCGTTGGCCGAGTTGCGCGGTGAAGTGGCCTCGCTTCGGGACGAAACCCGTCCATTGCTCGCGGAATTGCGCCAGTCCGTTGACACGGCGCGAGACGACCTCGATCGCTTCGACCGGGTACTAGGTTCGGCTGAGGCGATCTCGTCGTCGGTCGAAGGTGTGTCACGAGTGGCCAAGGTGGCGTTGTCTGCTCCATTTATCAAGACTGTTGCCTTGGCGTCGGGTACCGGTCGAGCGGCGAAGAGGCTTCGGGGCCGTTCAGACGCCATACAAAAGCGGAGGGCGTAATGAAGCGATTGACATGGTTTGTGGTGGGCGCGGCGAGCGGCGTGGCGGCAACCCGCACCGCCAAACGCAAGGTGCAACGCACCGTTGAACGGTTAAGTCCAGATCACGTGGCTCGCCACGCCGTGCAAACGGTGAAGCACACGGCTCGTGACGTTGTCGACGCGCTGAAGGACGGACGGCAGGCCATGGTGGCCAAAGAAGCTGAGATGCGGGCCAGACGCGATGGCCACGCCGTCACTATTCCCGGGGCTATCGAGACGACCGAGGTCAGTCATCTCGACGATTGGCGCCATCGCCGCACCCGTTGAAGGCGTCTTGATCAGCTGCGCTCGGTAAGCTTGATAGGCCATGTCGAAGATCCCCCGCACCGCGAACGAGCTCCGTAACGCTTTCACCGGTTTCTTTGCCGAACGCGCCCACACGGTCGTGCCGTCGGCCAGCCTTATCCCGCATGACCCGACCGTCTTGTTCACCGTGGCCGGCATGGTGCCATTTAAGTCGTACTTCACCGGCGACGAGACGCCGCCCTATAAGCGGGCTACGTCTTCTCAGAAATGCGTGCGGGCCGGTGGCAAACACAACGACCTCGACGATGTTGGTCGCACCGCCCGTCACCTGGTGTTTTTCGAGATGCTGGGTAACTTCAGCTTCGGGGACTACTTCAAAACGGACGCCATCCCATTCGCATGGGAGTTCTACACCGAAACCCTCGGGCTCGACCCCGACAAGCTCTGGGTCACCGTTCACGATAGCGACGATGAAGCCGAGCAGATCTGGCATGAAGCTGCCGGAGTGCCGCTGGAACGCATTCAGCGCATGGGTGACTCGGAGAACTTCTGGCAGATGGGCGACACCGGTCCGTGTGGACCGTGCTCGGAAATCTTCTACGATTACGGCCCCGAGTTCGGCGCTGACGGTGGACCGAAGTACGGCGGGGACGCCCGGTTTGTCGAGATTTGGAACCTCGTGTTCATGCAGTACAACCAGTCGGCCGACGGCAGCCGAAGTCGGCTCCCGAAACCCTCGATCGACACCGGCGCCGGGCTTGAACGCAATGTGGCCGTACTGCAGGGTGTCAACGCGGTCTGGGAAACCGATCTGATGTCCCCAATCATCGAGCAAGCCTGCTCGGCGACCGGCAAGTTCTACGGCAAGGATGAGCGCACCGACATCAGCCTGCGCATTATGGCCGAGCACGCCAAGTCGGGCGCCATGCTGGTCAACGATGGCGTCTTTCCCTCGAATGAAGCCCGAGGCTATGTATTGCGCCGCATCATCCGACGTGGCGTGCGTCATGCCTACATGCTCGGCAGCGAGAAGTCGGTCATGCCGAATCTGGTGAACAGCGCCATAGATGTGATGGCCGAGGCCTATCCCGATGTCGTGAAGAATCGGGACTTCATCCTCAAGGTGATATCGCATGAAGAAGAACGCTTTCGCCAGACGCTGCGCACCGGGCTCAAGATTCTCGACAACGAGCTGGTTGATCTGAAGGGCGCGCCCCTGTCTGGATCCACGGCGTTCACGCTGCATGACACCTATGGCTTCCCGCTCGAACTGACGTCCGAAATCACCCAAGAGCGCGGAGTAGTGGTCGACACCGAGGGCTTCAACCGGGAGATGCGAGAGCAACGCACCCGTGCCAAGGAGGCTCGCAAGGGCGCCAACGTGGATGAGGATCGCGTCGATCTGTACAGAGAAGTGATGGAGCAGTTCGGTACAACCGAATTCACGGGGTACGTTGAAAAGGAATCGGTCGGACGCGTGCTGGCCGTGCTGCCTGCCGCCGACGGCAAGGTCGAGATCTTCCTCGATCGCACCCCGTTCTATGCCGAATCCGGTGGGCAGGTCGCTGATCAAGGTCAATTGGTGACCGAGACGGGCACCGCTGAGGTTCTCGACTGCACCAACGCCATCCCGGGCCTGCGACGGCATGTGGCCCGTATCGTGAGCGGTGACCTCACGGCGGGGCAAACCGTTACTGCCACCATTGATGACGATCGTCGATCGTCGATCCGCCGCAACCACACCGGCACCCATATCCTGCACTGGGCCTTACGAGAGGTGCTCGGCGATCACGTCAAGCAGGCTGGCTCGCTCGTCGACCCTGATCGCCTGCGGTTCGACTTCAGTCATTATGCCGCCGTCACGCCAGATGAGATCGTGCGCATCGAGGCGCTGGCAAATGGCGAAGTGCTGTCAAACGATTCGGTGCGGTCATATGAGACCACCAAGGTCGAGGCTGAGTCTATGGGCGCGCACGCCTTCTTCGGGGACAAGTACGGCGACATCGTGCGAGTACTCGAGGCCGGCCGCAAGAGTCTGGAACTGTGCGGTGGCACTCACGTAAAGGCCACGGGCGACATCGGTACCATCAAGATCATCAGTGAAGGCTCGATCGGCTCCAACCTTCGCCGTATCGAGGCCGTCACCGGTTTCGGTTCGGTGGCCCTGTTGCAGCGCGAATCGGCCACGATAACCCGGGCGGCATCGATGGTCGGCGCCTCACCCGACGGTCTTGTCGAAGGGATCCAGAAGCGGCTCGAAGAGATCAAATCGCTGAAGGAAGAGATCAAGAGCCTGCGAAATCGCGCCGCGGCTGGACGGGCAGCTGAGTTGGCCGCCCAGCACGACAACGGCGTCGTGGTCGCCCGTATCGACGGTCTGAACCCTGGGGATCTCAGGGATTTGGCGTTAGCCATCCGCCAACAACCGGGCATTCGAGCCGCCGTGCTCATCGGTGTCAGCGATACCGGTGGCGTGTCACTGGTGGCGGCTGCCCGCCCCGACTCCGGACTGGAGGCTGGCGCGCTCATCAAGGATGCCGCTCGTGCCACCGGCGGTGGGGGTGGCGGCAAGGGAGACATCGCGAGCGCTGGTGGCAAGAACGTGGCTGCTATCGACGAGGCCGTCGCCATCGCCCGGAAGGCCGCCGGCCTCTCCTAATGCGGGTTCTGGCGCTCGACTTGGGCTCCAAACGCATCGGTGTCGCCGTAAGCGACAGGTCAGGCACCATTGCGTCGCCGCGTTCGGTCATCCAACGGTCCGGTAGTCGCGCCCGGGATCACCAGGTGATCGCTGCGATGGTGGCCGAGGAGGAGGCCGAACTGGTTGTGGTCGGGCTGCCGCTCAATATGAACGGCAGTTACGGGCCGATGGCCAAGGATGCCGTCGCCGAGGCCTCCGACCTGGCTAGCGTGGTAGGGGTGCCGGTCGAAATGTTTGACGAACGCCTCACCACGGTTACGGCCGACCGAGCTCTGATGGAGGCCAACATCTCGGCGCAGAATCGGCGGAAACTTGTGGATAAAGTCGCAGCGGCAGTGATGTTGCAGGCCTGGCTCGACGGTAGAGCGTCCCGCATATGAGTCGGCCGCCGGTGCTGCATGATTGGGAAGCCGACGAGTGGGATGCCCCGGAAGATCTCTACGAGTTCGAGGGCGAGCGCCTCCGGCCGAGCCGGGGTATCGCCAAGCTGATCGGCTTTCTCTTCCTACTGCTGATCGCTGCGGGCATTGTGATCGGCGGCATCTACGGGTTATGGATACTCCGTCAGGTAAATCCACCGGGCAAGCCTGGCGATCGGGTGTCATTCAACGTCACGGGTGCTGATGACATCAAGAGTGTCGCCCATCGTCTCGAGGCCACCGGCATTATC
>JAYTVF010000237.1:0-20842 GCA_043744155.1 Acidimicrobiia bacterium
AGCACGCTCACGGCAACGGATCGACGAGCCACCGTAGTGGTGAGCAGGCGAGGAGGAGCGTGACAGGACATTGGCCACCATTGGATCACCCGAACCTGACAGAACGTTGTGAGTGTCCTGTGACTTCGTGTCGTTCTGCATATCGACCGGCCGTGGCCGAGCGTTCACGGGCTCCGCTGGCGAGCACGGCGAGGTGAGCTTCTGACCCAATCATTGGAACGGGGCACTTGACATTGAAGTTGACTTAAAGGTTTACCATGACGGGGTGAACACGGGATACAAGATCAAAGAGGTTGCCGATCGCAGCGGTTTCACCACCGCGACGTTGCGCTATTACGAAGGTCTCGGCCTGCTACCCGAGGCGGCACGCACCCCGGCCGGGTATCGACTTTACGACGATGGCACGCTGGAACGGTTGGCCTTCATCGCTCGCGCCAAACAGCTCGGTTGTAGTCTGGATGAGATCGCAGACCTCACCCTTGTGTGGGAGACGGGACGCTGCGGACCGGTACAAGACCGGCTCCGTACGGTGGTGGCCGACAAACTAGCGACGGCTCGCCGGCAGATAACCGAACTGATTACCTTCACGGCTGATTTGCAACAGGCAGCGGCGACTCTTGAACGTCACCGGCCGCCAGGGGCATGCGACGACGGATGCGGGTGCGTCAGCGACGGGGCTGCGATGTCGAATGACATCACGGCACAACCGGTTGCTCTCATCAGCAAGCCCGTCGCCTCTAGCGAAAATGTGGCGATCGCCTGCACGCTGGACGCCGGCTCGATGTCGGGTCGCCTCGATGATTGGAACGCTCTCCTTGTGCACGCCAAGCATCGCGAGAACATCGTCGACGGCGTGCGGGTGACCTTCGCAGCGTCGGTGCCGCTCAACGAACTCATACGGCTGACTACTGCAGAGCAGGGGTGCTGCCAGTTCCTCTGTTTTTCGATCACTGTCGACACCCGCGGCATCGCTCTGGAAACTCGCGCCGCCCAGGAAGCCCAACCCATGATCCAGGCCTTGGTCGGAGCCTCCACATGAAGATCCAACGCGACGACAAGCTCGTCATCGGTGCAGGCATGGCTGCGTGCGCGGTGTGTTGCGCTGGCCCAATCCTCGGGTTCTTTGCCGCCCTGGGTCTGGGCACGCTCGCCAGCACGTGGGTGTTCGGCGCCGGCGGACTGCTGGTGGCCGCGGTCGTGTCGACGACCCTTGTTGTGCGACGTCGGCGACGCAAAGCGACCGAATGCTCGGCGCCGTCAGGAGCGCCGTAGTGCCGCGTTGCTGGTATGCCGAGAGTGAATGACGTTCTCAGCGCTCGGGCTAAAGTTGACTCGGCGAGCGCGTATTCCTACAGTCACGGCGGGGTTTGCAGTTCCGTTCGGAAACGAACATTCATTCTGATGGCCAGCGGTGGTCTCAGTACAACCAAGGGGGAATCACCATGAATCCAGCAGAAGATGGCGCCATCAAAGCGCTGCACCAGGCCATGACGCGCCGCCGCTTGCTCGGCCTCGGCGCCACGGGACTCGTCGCGTCGGTTCTGGCCGCTTGCGGCAGTTCTAAGAAAGCCGACGCTCCAGCCACCACCGCCGCGGCTCCTGCGACGACAAAGGCGGGAGCCGCGACGACCACCGCCGCCGGGGCGACCACAGCTGCTGCTGCAATGGCCGCTGGCGCGAACGCGGCCAAGTTCGGTGGCGGTGGCAAAGATGGCAAGATCAAGATCGGTTTCACCGCCCCCTTGACCGGGCCACTCGGTGGCTTTGGCGAGG
This sequence comes from Acidimicrobiia bacterium, assembly GCA_043744155.1. Lineage (GTDB taxonomy): Bacteria > Actinomycetota > Acidimicrobiia > Acidimicrobiales > Ilumatobacteraceae > JANMCE01. Next base: position 1,774 of record JAYTVF010000237.1, read on the forward strand.
CGAACGACTTCACGATCAAGACCATGCAGGGCCTCTGGAAAGACGGTATCCAGATGGGAGGCAAGAGCTTTGCCGTCGAGCTGATCGTGAAGGACACCAAGTCTTCGTCCGACGAGGCCGCCGCTCAGGCACTCAAGCTGATCACCGACGACAAGGTCGACATGATGATCGCCATTGCCACCCCGGAAATGATCAACCCCGTCGCCGACCAGTGCGAAGCCAATGGCATTCCCTGCCTGTCCACCCTCGCACCGTGGCAGCCGTACTTCTTCGGCCGCAAGGGTGATCCGGCCAAGGGATTCGACTGGACGTACCACTTCTTCTGGGGCGCCGGACAGCTCATCGGCGTGTTCACCGACCTGTGGAACTCGATCCCGACAAACAAGACCATCGGCCTCCTCGCTCCGAACGACCCCGACGGCCTAGCCCTGTCCGATGCCAAGACTGGCTTCCCGGCCGGTGCATCTGCCGCTGGCTACAAACTGATCGACGGCGGCCGGTTCAACACTCTGTCACCTGATTTCGGCTCCATGATCGGTCAGTTCAAGGATGCCGAAGTTATCGTCGGCATCCCGATCCCGCCCGACTTCGCCACGTTCTGGAAGCAGGCGATCCAGCAGGGTCTCAAGCCCAAGGTCGTCACCATCGCCAAGGCCGTGCTGCAGCCGTCCTCCATCGAGGCGCTCGCCGGCCTCGGTGACGGCATCTCATCGGAGGTGTGGTGGACACCCACGCACCCGTACAAGAGTTCGCTCAACGGCACCACGTGTAAGGCGCTTGGCGACGAGTACGGCACCGCAACCGGCAAACAGTGGTCACAGTTCGTCGGTTTCGTGCACGCCCTCTTCGAGGTCATGCTCGACTCGGTATCGCGCGCTGGTTCCACCGACAAGAAAAAGTTGGTCGAGGCCATCGCGGCCACCAAGCTCGACACCATGGTCGGGCCGATCTCGTTTGGTCAAAAGGAACTGCCGAAGAACGTCTGCCCGACCCCGCTGGTCGGCGGTCAATGGCAAAAGACCGACAACGGCAAGTACCCGTACGACCTCGTTGTCGTGTCGAACACCCAGGCCCCGCAGATCCCTCTGGGCGGCAAGATCAAGCCCATCGTTTACAAGTAAGTGACCGCACTGCTTGCGGTCGAGAGCGTGTCGAAGCGATTCGGTGCGCTCTCGGTTACCGATGACCTGTCCTTCGAAGTTCACGAGGGACAGGCCCTCGGCATCGTCGGCCCCAACGGTGCTGGCAAAACGACGCTGCTCAACCTCGTAGCCGGAGACATCCGGCCCGAGGTCGGGCGCATCATCTTCGACGGACGTGACATCACCCGCCTGTCGTCTCATCAACGTTGTCGACTTGGCATCGGTCGAACGTCGCAGATCCCTCGACCGTTCGAAGGCCTCACCGTCTTTGAGAACGTGCTCGTCGGCTCCACCTTCGGTGCTGGCACCCGCCTGTCGGGCTCCAAAGACGATGCTGCCGCCGAGGCGCTCGAACGAACCGGCATGCTTACTCGGGCCAACGTGCCCGGCGCAGCGCTTTCGCTACTGGAACGCAAGCGGCTGGAACTGGCTCGGGCGCTGGCGACCAAGCCGCGGCTTCTCCTGCTCGATGAGATCGCCGGCGGCCTGACCGAAGCTGAAGTGCTGGCATTGGTCGACACCATCACTGGGATCCGAGCCGCGGGCGTGACCATCGTATGGATCGAGCACATCGTCCACGCACTCCTGCGGGTCGTTGACCGAATGATGGCCATCGACTACGGCCGAAAGCTCATTGAAGGCGACCCCCAAGAGGTCATGAATTCTGACGCCGTGAAGTCCGTCTATCTCGGGAGCGAACGGTGAGCCTGCTTCGCCTCGAAGGCGTTGACGCCCGGTACGGCCAGTTTCAGGCGCTCTTCGGTATCAACCTCGATGTTGCCGAGGGCGAGACTGTTTCGATCATCGGTGCCAACGGCGGTGGGAAATCCACCTTGCTCCGCACCATCTGTGGCGTGTTGCCACCCGCCGCGGGCACGGTGACCTTCGACGGGGCCTCGCTTGGCTCATCGTCGTCCCACGCTCGCTTGTCCAAGGGCATCTCGATGGTGCCCGAGGGTCGACGCATGTTTCCGTCCCTCACGGTGGACGAAAACCTCGAAGTCGGCGCGTACTCCCGTCGCTTGGGCTACTGGACCAAAGCCAAGATTTACGAGGCATTCCCCCTCCTCGCACCACTCGCCCAGCGCTCGGCGGCGAAACTGTCCGGCGGCGAGCAACAGGCGGTGGCCATCGGGCGGGCGCTCATGTCGAACCCCCGGCTGCTGCTGCTAGACGAGGTCTCCCTCGGTCTGGCTCCCGTTGTAGTGAAGCAGGTGTACGCCGCGGTGCCCGTGATTCGTGAACAGGGCACCACGCTGCTGATCGTGGAGCAGGACATCACTCAGGCCCTCGCGGTGGCCGACCGATTCTACTGTCTGCTGGAAGGCCGTATCTCGCTTTCGGGCCCAGCGGCGGACGCCAATCGCGATCAGATCACCGAGGCTTACTTCGGCCTCGCCAGCCACAGGGAGAACCATTGATGGGCGCCATCCTGGCCGTCGCCAACGGAGGCGCTGGCGCGTGGGGGAACGCCATCGTGCAGGGCATCCTGCTCGGCGGTCTGTATGCCCTACTGGCCACCGGCCTGTCGCTCAGCTTCGGCGTGATGCGATTCGTGAACCTGGCCCACGGTGACGTGGCCGTGCTCTCGGCCTTCATGGCATTCTCGACCGCTCGAACGTTCCATGTGAACCCGTTGCTCGCATTGTTCCTGGTCATCCCGGGTGGCTTCCTACTCGGCCTGCTGGTGCAGCGCTACGTCTTCGACCGATTGATCGGCGGGGACCCATCACTGCAGATCGTGGCCACCTTCGGTCTGTCGATCGTCATCCAGAACGCGCTCTGGAAGAAATACACGGCGGACACCCGCGGCCTGAAGATCGGCAAGGTCGCCACCCGCTCGATCCGCATCAACGACGCAGTCGCTATTGGCTGGCTGCCGTTGATCACGTTCCTCTGCGGCATTGGTGTGCTGGCTGCTTTGGCGTTGTTTCTGAAACGCACCCGGCTCGGTCGAGCCTTCCGCGCCACCTCCGACGACCCGGCGGCGGCTCAACTAATGGGCATCGACAACCGCCGGATCTACGCCATAGCCACCGCCATTGCCATGTCGACCGTGGGACTGGCTGGCATCCTGATCGGTTCGAAGTCGTCCTTTGACCCCTTCCTCGGGCCGGCCAATCTGATCTTCGCCTTCGAAGCCGTTGTCATCGGCGGCCTCGGGTCGCTGTGGGGCACGCTCGCCGGGGGCATTGCGCTGGGCATGGCCCAGGCCGTCGGCTTAAAGCTCGACGCCGGATGGGGCGAGTTGGCCGGTCACATCGTGTTCCTCGCGGTTCTGGCCTTTCGGCCGACCGGTATGTTCGGGAAGCTGGAGAACCGCTGATGGCCACCGCAGACGTGATCGAATCCGCGGTCGGAACCCGTTTCAAAGTCGTCCGCGGAACGCTGGCCAGTCGCATCTTCGGTGTCACGGCCGCGTTGGCGATTGTGATCCTGGCCACCGTGCCGAAGTGGGCTGACGTGTCCACGGTTCGCAAACTTGTGCAGCTCTTCATCTTGCTCGCCGTCGCCCAGATGTGGAATCTGTTGGCCGGGTTCGCCGGACTGGCCTCAGTTGGCCAGCAGGCCTTCGTCGGGTTGGGTGCCTACGGCATGGTGACCCTGGTCAATAACCAGCACTACAGCCTGTACTGGTCGATCCTGTTCTCCGGTGTTCTCGCGGCGTTGGTCTCGATCCCAATGGGACTGATCGCATTTCGACTCCGAGGGAGCTACTTCGCCATCGGCACATGGGTGCTCGCTGAGGTGGCGCGCCTGTTCATGAAGAACTCGAAATCGGTGGGTGGCGGTAGCGGTGCCAGCCTCAAGGTCGCTGGATACAAGGCCGCCGAGCGAGCCCACTCGGTGTACTGGATCTCGCTGGCGATCGGTATCGGTGCCATCATCTTGGCCTACGCCATCCTGCGTTCCCGCCTCGGGCTACAGCTGCAGGCCATCCGTGACAATGAGGCTGGCGCCCGTGGCCTCGGCGCCAACGTCTACCGCACGCGGTTCGTACTGTGGGTCGTCGTCGCGTTCTGGACTGCGCTGGCCGGCGCGGCGTACTACACCCAGAACCTGCGGGTGCAACCGAATGAATCATTCGGCGTCGGCGTCTGGACTGCCCCGATCATCTTCATCGTCATCATCGGCGGCATCGGCTCAATCGAAGGCCCGATCATTGGTGCCATTGCCTATTGGGCGTTTCGGGAGTGGTTCGGAAATAGTCCCACCTACCTCATCGCCGTTGGCGTTCTGGCCGTTCTCGTCGCCCTGTTCGTTCGCCGCGGCTTGTGGGGCCTCGTGCGGGCCAAGTCTGACCTGCAACTGTTCCCTGTTCGCCGCCGCCTCAAATCCTGAACCGCAGCCGCCGAGGTGTGGGCGCCGCACGACACGGCACTCGAAAGACCGCTATTGGGGTTTCGCTCCTTTCCGGGCCTGCAACCGAGCGTAGGTCTCAGTGGGGGAGGTGAATACCCACTGGTTGGCCTGGACGCGAAGACGCTCCGCCGTCCGGGTTTGGCCCGGGCAGCGGAGCGTCGAACACCGCGACGTGCCGACGACCCGAGCCGAAGCCGGGTCGTCGGTCGGTGCTAGACCGATGCAGCTTTGATGGCCTGCCACACCCGCTCGGAGGTGCAGGGCATATCGATGTGGCGAACACCGAGGTGCGAGACCGCGTCGACAACAGCGTTCTGGATAGCGGGAGTCGAACCAATGGTGCCCGACTCACCGATACCCTTCGCGCCCAGCGGGTTGCGGGGGCTGTCGGTCTGGGTGTTGCTTGTCTCATACGAAGGCAGCTCCGCGGCCGACGGGATGGCGTAATCGAGCAGGTTGCCCGACTTGGGGTTGCCCGCCTCGTCATACTGCACCCATTCGAACAACGCCTGCGCTGCGCCCTGGGCAATGCCACCGTGCTGCTGACCGGTGACCAGCATCGGGTTCAGAATACGACCGCAGTCGTCGACCGCGACGTGGCGCAACATCTTCACACCGCCGGTGTCGGTATCGACCTCGACGACCGAAACGTGGGCGCCGAACGGGAACGTCGAGCCCTGACCATCGAAATCGAGCTCATGACGCAGCGTTGCGGCATCCATCCCGGCCGGAAGTTGCTCGGCATCCTTTGATGCTGCGGCCAGTTCAGCCCACGACACCGACTTCGACGGCACGCCAGCCACCTGCAATCCGCCGTCGCCCTTGACGATGTCGTCGGCTGATGCCTCGAGCATGTGGGCGGCAATTTGCTTGGCCCGGCTCATGACTTCATTCGACGCCACATGGATGGCACTGCCCGCTGTCTGCAGCGAACGGGAACCGAGCGTGCCTGAACCGCGGGGCACAGTAGCGGTGTCGGAGTTGACGAACTTGATGTCAGCCATCGGGATTCCCAGCACTTCGGAAGCCAACATGGCGAACGACGTATGGTGGCCCTGGCCGTGCACACTGGTGCCGGCAAAGACAGTGGCGGTGCCGTCATCGTTGATTTCACAGGCACCGAACTCGATGTGCAGGCCGACCGGAGCGGTCACCTCCACATACGCCGACAGGCCGATGCCCAACTGCTTGGCACCCCCGGCAGCCCGACGGGCGGCCTGCTCGGCCCGCAGCCCAGCATAATCCGACGCGGCGAGCACGGCATCGAGTGGGGCCTCGTAGTCGCCTGAGTCGTAGTTGCCACCCGTGATAGTGGTGATCGGCTCGGAGAACTTCGGGATGAAGTTGATGCGGCGGATCTCGGCCGGGTCGACACCGGTCATGTCGGCAGCAACATCGATCACACGCTCGATCAATTGGGTGGCTTCCGGGCGGCCAGCGCCACGGTAGGCGCCGACGGTGGTGTTATTGGTCAACGCTGTGTAGGCCTGGAACTTCACCGACGGGATGTCGTACACGCCGACCGACATCATCTGGGTGAGCATCGGCAGGATGGCGCCGATCGCCGGGTACGCGCCAGCAGCGGCGACGACGGTGGCGTCGAGACCGACGATGCGACCGTTATTCTTCACGCCGAGCTTGGCAGTCATCACGTAGTCACGGCCATGCACCAAAGCCACCATGTCTTCAGAGCGAGTCTCGGCCCACTTGACTGGGACACCCAAGGTCATGGCCGCCTTGGCCGTAACGACGTACTCGACGTATACGGCGGCCTTCGGGCCGAAGCCACCACCGACCCACGGGCAGACCAGGCGTAACTGGCTGGGCTCGAGCCCAAGCACCGGGGCGATTGCGCCGTGCGCAGAGTGGGGAGCCTGATGTGAGATCCAGCACAACAGCGAGCCGTCGGCCTGGGGCACAGCCAACAAGCCATTGTTCTCCATCGGCACGCCAGCGAGACGCTGGCTAACCATTGACACCTCGGCGACGACATCGGCGCCCTCGAGGGGCGTGGCATCCTCACCGTGATTGATGGCGAAGCACACGTTCGAGCCGTGATCGGGGAAGAGCAGCGGCGCATCAGGCTTCATGGCCTCGACCGCTGAGATGACCACTGGCAGGGCTTCGATGTCGACGATGACAGCCTCGGCAGCATCGGCGGCCTGAGCCTTGGTCTCGGCGACGACCGCGGCGACGATGTCACCCACGAAACGCACACGTTCAGCAGCGAAGATTGGTCGATCGAGCGACGCCGGCATCATCGGGAAGCCATTCATGGTGCCTAGGCCCATGGCGTTGCCCGCATGGTAGATAGCTCGCACGCCGGGCATGTTTTCGGCCTCGCTGATGTCGACCGAGGTGATCATGCCGTGGGCGGTATTCGAACGCACGAAAGACACGTGCAGCATGCCGGGCTCGACCAAGTCATCGACATACTTGCCCTCACCGGTCAGCAGGGTCGGATCTTCCAACCGCAGCACGGAGTTGCCGAGAATCGAACCAGATGATGCCATGTTGATGTTCCCCTCTTGTCGTAGGTGGATGAAGCCGCATCGACGCGACTTCGCCCGCCCGTCAATCTAGGACATGTGTCACAGGTGAGTGGCAGCCGGAGAAAAATTCTGTTGTGAAGTGTGGGGACGCAGCCATTCCAAGGGTGGCATGGTTCACGACCTCGGCGTTGTTGATGGCGGCGTTCAGACTGCCGAATCGCTCGCAGGCGGCTTACCCTGAGCATATTTGACGGTTCTGTGGTTGGTCTCGACTTCGGACCAAGAGTGTTCGGCGCCGGGGAAGCTGCTACAGGTATAGGTCGGCGACCTTGAAACTGATGGATGGGCAGTCGAGGGTGAGGGTTTCCTCCGGCCCGTGCAAGGTGTGTACCCAAAGATCGCCGGCGCGCCGGTGTCGGATGACGCAAGGTTCGTCTGGGTCGGAGCTCACCATCAGGTAGTTCATTAACGCAGGGATGCTGGAGTACTGGCTCAGTTTGACGGTGCGGTCAAGGCCTTGCGTTGATGGCGAAAGGACCTCGACGATGAGACACGGGCTGGTTTCAAACCGGCCGCTCTCCCCGCTGCACGTGACCATGACATCGGGATAGAACACGCTACCGGTGTCCACAATGAGGAGCGCAAGGTCGGCCACGAACGCCTCGCATCCTTGGGCCCGAGCAGCGGCATGCAACAGGGCGTGGATATTCGACGAGACGCGAGCGTGCGGTCGCGATCCGCCTGTCATGGCGTAGACCACGCCACCAACGAACTCGTGCCGAAGTTCTTGGCCGTCCTGCCACACCCAGTACTCATCAAGCGTCATGTGGTACGGATGCCCGTACTGCCGCTCCAATGCGCTCACAGAGTCATCCTACCGGCTCAGCACCACCTCAGCTCTTGGTACTGAGCGGGCAATGCCAGGGTTTCTTGAGTGACGTCTTCTCCGCTGACCACGCCATCGCGAGAGTCACGACCGAACTCGGGTTGGCCACGATCGTGGCGCGCCGCGAGTGTCGCTGGCTTGACGCAGTTCAGGCGCCAAGACGTCAGCGAGGACGTCGTTGTAGAGTCCCTCCGGTTCATCGCCGCGACCAGCCGATGCCCAACCCTTGGTGAGTCGCTCGTTTGCTCAGAATGATGCCGCGATCAATCACCTACGCTTCGGGGATGATACGACGGCTAGTGGTATGCGCGCTGATGCTCGCAGGGTGTTCGTCAGCAAGACCGCGAGCTGTCGAGTCGACCACGACCATCGCAGCCACAACGACCATCGCAGCCACAACGACGACAACAGTTGCTCCGGCTACGACCATCGCAGCCACAACGACCATCGCAGCCACAACGACAGCGGCAACGGCAGTTGCTCCGACTACGACCGTCGCCATCCGCAAGCCAATGGTGGCCGGGCCGGTGGCGATTACTGGGCCAATCAACGGCGGAAAGGGTGGCATCGTGCTGGGGGTCGGCCAGCCCGACCTGTCAAAGGCCGGATATGCGCAGTCCGAATACTTCATTGCCGGTACGGCATCGGCCTACACGTCGGCCCCGTTGACGAGCGACGGGCGATGGACCGTCACACCATCGGTCGCAACGCCGTACACGACCCGCGTCGTCGTCCGACGGCCGACGAACGCCGCCGCGTTCAACGGCAATGTCGCAGTCGAATGGCTCAACGTCACGGCCGGGTTCGATAGCGGCCCGGACTGGACCTACTCCCATGTTGAACTCCTTCGATCCGGCTGGGCATGGGTCGGCGTGTCGGCCCAATCGGTGGGCATCAACGGTGGTGGCAACGCTCTGGGGGCGGCATTGGCCCTGAAGACAGCGGACCCCGAGCGCTACGAACCGTTGCGTCATCCGGGTGATAGCTACTCGTACGACATTTACAGCCAGGCGGGCGCAGCGGTTCGCACACATACCGAGGACCTGTTGGGTGACCTGGTGCCGAAGCGGGTATTCGCATTCGGCGAGTCGCAGTCGGCGTTCCGGCTCACCACCTATGTCAACGCCATCGCGCCCACGGCCAACGTGTTCGATGCCTACCTCTTGCATAGCCGAGGCGCCGCGGGAGCTCCACTCGCGCAGGATCCGCTTCCGACGGTCGCGGCGCCGGTCCCGACCTTCGTCCGCGACGACGTCGGAGCGCCTGTACTGACCTTCATCGCAGAGACCGACCTGTTCGACCGGCTCAACTTCGTTGCCGCCCGGCAACCCGACTCGCCAACGCGACGGACTTGGGAAGTCGCCGGGACGGCGCACGCTGACTCATACAGCCTGACCATCGGCGATGCCGACGATGGCAGCGGCTCGGCCGACGTCACCGCCTACCGTCAGCTCACCATGCCGCCTTCGTCCGTCTATGGGGGTGTCATCAGTTGCGACAAACCCCTGAACGCCGGGCCGCATACCTATGTGTTGCGTAGCGCAATCAGCGCGCTTGACCGGTGGGTGCGCACCGGAACGCCGCCGCCCTCGATGCCACCACTCGAGGTCGAAAAGGGGGCGTTCACACTCGATGCTGTCGGCAACGTGACGGGTGGCATCCGCACCCCGCACGTCGATGCCCCACTGGCGAAGCTCTCCGGTGTCGGCCAGACCGGCTCGACGTTCTGCTTCCTGTTCGGGACCACCGAGCCGCTCGCCAACCGTGACCCCGACCACGGAGCGAAATGGGCGCAGGCCGTCGACCGCGCCGTGGCCAGCGGGGCCTTGCTGTCGGCCGACGCACAACATCTGCGCAGTTTGGCGGAGTGAAGCGACTCACAACGACCCGTTCCATGAGGGTGCTCTCTAACACCACGGCCGCAGATAACGTCTGAGTCCGAACAAGACTTGTCACCGCGCCGTGAGACCGGAAACAGCTTCAGTTGGGCAGGGCGGTTGCTTTTTGCAGCATCGGTTTGAGTTGTCGGGCGAGAGTGGCATAGTGATCTTGGCGCGGTGAGGACGCACGCCAGGCGAGAACGATCTGTCGCTGGGGCTCAGGCGAACGGAAGCGGTGGATGGAGATGCCCGCACCGGCTCGCGCCTCGACCGACAGTGAGCTGGCAGGAAGAAGCGTGACACCCAACCCGGCGCTCACCATTTGGGTCAGCGTGGCGAGGCTCGTGGCACCGACATCGATCGTGGGAGCCTGAGCCATGGAACACACCGAGAGAGCCTGGTCACGAAGGCAGTGGCCGTCTTCGAGCAGCAGCACGTTCTCGTCGGCCAGGTCTTCTACCCGCAGTCGCGCCCGTGGCACCACCGCGTGTCGCCGCGCGGACTTGGCCAGTACGAATGAATCGTCGGCGAGGTGTTCCACGTGCAGATCGTTGCCCTCGATTGGTCCAGCCAGCAGCGCCAGATCAACATCGCCCGACCGCAATGAGGCGAGCAAGTGCTCCGTGCGCTGTTCGGCGAGTCGGAGCGCCACGGCGGGGTAGGCAGTCATTGCATCGACAACATGCAGAAGCAGATAGGGTGCCATCGTCGGAATAGCGCCCACCTTGACCGATCCAGTGAACACCTCGGGCTGGTGGCCGACCTGGACGAGTTCGTCCACCGCGGCCAACACCGACCTGGCCCGTTTGGCCAGGTCATCGCCCGATGGCGTGAAGAGAAGATGCCGACCTGTGCGTTCGACGAGCTGTGAACCGACCTTTCGTTCGAGTTCACGAATCTGCGCGCTGAGCGCCGGTTGTGACACAAAGCTGGCCGCTGCAGCCCTTCCGAAATGGCGATGATCATCAAGGGCGACGAAGTACTGCAACTGTTGAAGCGTTGGACGGTCCATAACTTCATGTTATCGACTCCCAAGTTTCGCTGTTATTGACTTCTCACGCGATGGGGCGCATTGTGAAAGAATCCCGAACGTTAACATTTTAGTTCAAAGGAGCAGTTGTGACTGATCAACCCGCCGTAGACAGCAACGAGGGTGAACGAAAGTGCCCCGTCATCCACGGTGCCCACGCCGCGCAAGCCGCAAAGGGGTCCGCTGCGAACCAGCACTGGTGGCCGGAACAGTTGAACCTGCGGATCCTCGACCAGAACTCGGCCCGCTCAAACCCGATGGGTGACGATTTCAGCTATGCCGACGAATTCAGGACACTCGACCTCACTGCGGTGAAGCAGGATCTCACGGTTTTGATGACCGACTCACAGGACTGGTGGCCGGCTGACTACGGCCACTATGGCCCGTTCTTCATCCGTATGGCATGGCATAGCGCAGGTACCTATCGCATCGCGGACGGTCGTGGTGGCGCCGGCAACGGGACACAGCGGTTCGCTCCGCTGAACAGTTGGCCCGACAACGGCAACCTCGACAAGGCGCGAGCACTGTTGCTGCCGATCAAGCAGAAGTACGGCCGCAAGCTCTCATGGGCCGACCTGATGATCCTGGCCGGAAACGTCGCCCTGGAGTCGATGGGCTTTGAGACGTTCGGCTTCGGCGGAGGTCGGGAGGATGTCTGGGCACCCGAGGAGGACATCTATTGGGGTTCTGAGACGACCTGGCTGGGTGACCAGCGCTACCGAGGTGCCCGTGAGCTCGATGCCCCACTTGGTGCCGTGCAGATGGGGCTTATCTACGTGAATCCGGAAGGCCCCAACGGCGTTCCCGATCCGCTTGCGTCGGCACGCGACATCCGCGAGACATTTGCTCGAATGGCGATGAACGACGAGGAGACCGTCGCTCTCGTCGCTGGTGGTCATACCTTCGGTAAGACCCACGGAGCGGGCGACCCGACCCTGGTCGGCCCCGAACCCGAGGGCGCCCCCATCGAACAAATGGGCCTCGGTTGGAAAAACAGTTTCGGCACGGGCAAGGGGGTGGACACGACCACCAGTGGATTGGAAGGCGCATGGACACCCACGCCCATCACCTGGGACAACTCCTTCTTCGACACCCTGTTCGGCAATGACTGGATACTCACCCACAGCCCCGCCGGTGCGCAGCAATGGACTCCGTCGAACGTGGAGGCACGCGACACCGTGCCCGACGCGCATGATCCGTCCAAACGCCACGCGCCCATGATGTCGACGGCCGATATGGCGTTGAGAATGGACCCGATCTACGAACCGATCTCGCGACGCTTCCACGAGCACCCCGACGAGTTCGCTGACGCATTCGCCCGAGCGTGGTTCAAACTGACGCACCGCGATATGGGACCCATCTTTCGTTACCTCGGCCCCGAAGTTCCTGCCGAGGAACTCATTTGGCAGGACCGCGTCCCCACCGTCAACCACGAACTGATCGGCGATGACGGCATTGCTGAGCTCAAGATTCGGATCCTCAGCTCGGGACTGACGATCTCGGAATTGGTCTCCACTGCATGGGCGTCGGCGTCAACCTTTCGACAGAGCGACAAGCGGGGCGGTGCCAATGGTGCCCGTATTCGCCTCGCCCCGCAGGTCGAGTGGGAGGTCAACAACCCGGCCGACCTTCGACGCGTTCTCGGCACCCTGGAGGACATCCGGACCGCGTTCATCGCCTCCGGCAAATCCGTATCGTTGGCCGATCTCATCGTGCTCGGCGGATGCACCGCCGTGGAAGCAGCGGCCAAGCGAGCCGGACATGACGTTTCAGTCCCCTTCACTCCGGGTCGCACCGATGCCACGAACGAACAGACCGACGCCGACTCCTTTGCCGTACTAGAGCCTGCGGCCGATGGGTTCCGCAACTATCTTGGCAAAGGCCAGGATCGTTCGGCTGAGGAACTGATGGCCGATCGTTCGCAGCTCCTTAGTCTCAGTGCCCCGGAGATGACGGTGCTCGTCGGCGGGCTGCGCGTGTTGAACGCCAACACGAACCGGTCGGCCCACGGTGTGTTCACCGATCGATCCGAGACTCTGACCACCGACTTCTTCGTGAATCTGCTCGATATCACCACGGAATGGAAGACGATGGCTGCCACGGCCGACCTCTTCGAAGGTCGGGATCGAGCGACTGGTCAGATCAGGTGGACAGCCACCAGGTGCGATCTCATCTTTGGGTCGAACTCACAGCTCCGAGCCATCGCCGAGGTATACGGATCGAGCGACGCGGACCACAAGTTCCTCACCGACTTCGTAGCCGCATGGAACAAGGTCATGAATCTGGACCGCTACGACCTCATCTGAGGCCGACACGTAGGCCACGTCGGTAGCCGGCCCCGGCTACCGACGGAGCCACACAACGGACAAAGGTTGGGCGATCCGAGTCGGGCCTCGGATCGCCCGGCTGCACCGTCACGCCAGCTGTTCGGCGATCCAATTCGTGACGACGGCGAGGACCTCGGCGTTGTTCTTCTCGAACATGGAGCCGTGGCTGTTTCCGTGGACGCCGACCTCGCCGAGGCCGATATGGACGGCGTTACAACCGGCTTGCACCAGGAAATCTGCAAGGAACACGTCGGTCAAACCGAACAAGGAGGCCTCAGCCGAAATCACGGCGATCGGCATCTTCGACAGGTTTGTGAGCTGACGAGCCGGTTCGGCCTGCATGGTACGGGGTGGCGCTCCGGGAGCGACCGGTTCGTCGTGCACCAAAGCAAAATCCGACGGGGCCCGAGCCGGCGGGTCGAAACCGACCGGGATAGCGCCGAGGCCCCATTGCAGGGTCGGGCCGAACATGTCCGAGAACGGCGGGCCGACCGGCTCAAGGGCAATCAAGCCCTTCACCAGATCGGGCCGAGCGTCAGCGGCAAGAAAACCCGAGGGACCGCCGAGCGAGTTGCACAGCACGAACGCCGGGCCGATCCGGTCCAACAACTCAGCCAATCGGGCCTGTTCCAGTGTGTGACGGTCAGCGGCGTCTGAGGCGAACGGCCCACCGCTGCAGAGGAACTGCAGCCACGCCGGATCGTTCGGATCGTTGCGATCGCCGGGCCATTGGGTGTGCAGACCGGCGAAGGGCAATGCGCCCGGGCCCTCGGTCGGCGGGACGAAAATCGTGCGCAGCATCTCGATCGGCAGCGGTGCCGCCATCTCCCCGAGAGCGGGTGTATATGGCGAACGGCCATGACCCGGGCGGTCTACGACGTACACGACCCAACCCTGCTCAACCAGCAATGTCGCCCACCCGGGCCGTCCATCGGGCGTCGCCAGGAAATCGAGACCCTGGCCACCGCCACCATGGATCAGCACGATTGGGTACCGATGGCGAACTTCAACGGCCGCCTCCCAGTAGACGTACATCGGCCCGCGCTGCACACCAGTGGCCGGATCTGGCTCGGCCCCGACCCAGAAATGCCCACGCCGAGACAGGACCGGCACGGAATTCTCCGGCGCAACGGCCATGGCGAAATTCGACGAATCAGCCATTGCGGCAGCGACTTTCAGTTGACGGGGACGAGGTCGAGGAACTGCCAGCGGGTGCCCGGGGCAAGACCCGACAGTTCCTTGCCGCAGGTCTGCACGACTTTGGGTGACGACGTGACGTGCTGCGTGCCGGCATGAACATCCCGGTAGAACCGCTGGATCACTCCCCGACGCAACGCGGTCGTACCGCCCTGCAGGTAGACGAACTGCGACACGTCGTGCAGGACCTGCGTGATGTTGGTAAGCGCCAGCCGGACCAGGGTGTGCTGCCGAACCGAAGCCTTTTCACCGTTGGTCACGATAGTTTCGGCCATGTCCCGCCAGGCCTCCATCACGAACGCTCGCGCCGCACGGAACGACGCTTCGGCCTTCGCGAACTGCTCGAGGAACGAATCACTATCGACCTGGCTACCCGCCCGCCCGGTCTTTTCCTGCGCCATCTTGGCCAGTTCGTCCAGCAGACGGCGGCCCACGCCCATCGCCCAGCCCGAGTGGCACAACTCGGCGAACCCGATAATGCCGACCCCGTACAGGTTGCCGCCCAACTTCGCGGTCTCGGTCACCGCGAAATGGGTGTTGTCTTCCGGCACGAACACGTCGTCGATCCGGTAGTCGATACTTCCCGTGCCTCGCAGGCCCATCACATCCCAATTTCCCAGCAGGGTCGCCTTGTCCACCGGCACCACGAAAATCCGTGGTTCGCCGGTCGTGGTAATGATGCCGAGTGTGTGGATGTGGGTGCCGTGCAGCAGGCCCGACGCGAAACTCCACTCGCCCGTGAGCAAGTACCCGCCATCGACCGGCGTGGCGAAACCCGGCCGGGTGCCCTGCCCGGCGATGATCGGCTGCTTGCCATCGGCCCACATCTCGTCGACCGCCGATTTGCCCAGATAGGCCGCTCCCGTGCCCGTCGACAAGCATGCTGCCATCACGACCCAACCAGCCGAGGCATCGGCGTACGACAGGTTCTCCAGCACTTCGAGCGACGAGATCGGGTCAAGCTCGAAGCCGCCGACCTCGGTCGGTTCCCACATTTTGAACAGCCCGTTCTCATGCAGTGCGGCAACGACCTCAGGCGCGATGCATCCATGCTCATCCCCGTAACACCCAAAGGAGTCGAGCAACGGCTGCAACTCCTTCGCCCGCGTGACCAAGTCCCCAGTCATTGTTGCCATTTGCTCTCCCCCGAAGCTGTGCGCTTATCCTGCCAACCATGTCAGGATGCTGGGCTTAGGTCAACCCTCTACCCGAGTTGTCTCCTGACGGCGTCCGCTCACAAATCGAGGAGAACCTGGTACACATGACACGCCAACTGGTCTACACGGGATTTGTGTCTCTCGACGGAGTCGTGGACTCACCCGGTGGCAAGGCTGAGGGCCATCGAAGTGGCGGTTGGGTGATGGACACCGAGATTGTCCCCGAAGCGTTCGCGCTCAAAGGCGACGAACTCACTGAGACGACTGCGTTGATGTTCGGCCGGCGCAGCTACGAGGCGTTCGCTCCGTTCTGGCGTGACTCCGATGAGCACGCCGCGTACAAGGGTCTCCCGAAGTACGTCGTGTCGAATACTCTGACTGATGGCGACCTGTTCGACGGTTGGGGTCAAACCATGATCCTGCGATCAAACGACGATGTCACCGCCGTGAAAGAGGGTGAGGGTGGTGCAATATTCATCCACGGTAGCGCTGAGCTCGCCCGCCGCCTCGCCGATGCCAATTTGATCGATCGGTACAATCTGCTGTTGTTTCCAGTCCTGCTCGGGGCAGGTAAGAGCCTGTTTAGCCGGGCCGATCGCGACAAGCGTCAGCTGCGGCTCCGCGAGTCGGAGAGCTATTCGAACGGTGTGACGAAGCTCATATACGACGTCGTTGAGATCCACCGGGGCGATCTTTGGGCGTGATCCGACGCCAGGGGAACACACTACGCTCATATCAGAGCAGCCAAAAAAGACGGGAAGGTCCAAACATTTATTGGAATTGTCCGAACATTTTGCATCTCAATTGATATAATACACCTATGGATTCGGCGGTCGTTGAGGAGATAGTCGAGCGGTTCGACAGTGGCTCTTCAGTGTTCGATGTTTCCGAACAGTTCCAGCTTTTGGACCGCCTCGCCGGTGTTGTGTTGCGGAACGTGCAGGAGGTCGATGGTCGCCACGACTGGGCGATCTCGGGGTATCCGTCGTTGCGGTCGTGGTTGCGGCAGGCATGTTTCCGGTCCGATACCGAGGCCGGGTCGATCTCGGCGACCTCACGAAAGTTGCGGTCGTTCCCGCGGTTTCAGCAGGCCTTGATCGACGGGGACGTCACGCGTGCGCAGATTGGCGCGGTGTGCGCGAACGTGTCGGACAAGACCGTGGATCTGTTCGCCGCTGCGGAACCCGACATGCTGGCGCACCTGGTCGGTATGTCGATCGAGGACACCACCACGGTCATGCGGGCATGGGCAGAAAGAGCCAAAGACGCCACCGATAGCCAACCCGGCGATATCGAGGATCAGGCAGTACATCTTTCCCAAGGGTTCCGGAACAGTTGGACCCTGGACGGTCAGCTCAACGATCAAACCGGTCAGCTCCTGAGCACGGCGTTGGATGCCTGCATGAGCGAACCTGTTGAGGGTGACCCGGTGCTCACGAAATCGCAGCGGCGAGCCAACGCGCTGGCGGAGATGTGCAACCGAATTCTGGCGAGCACACAGTTGTCGGCCCGCCGGTCCAGTGATATGACGGTCATCTTTCGGCTTGATGACTACACCCCGGGTCGTCCGTTCGCAACGTATGTGGACGACACCATCGTGCCGGTCGACCGGTTGCAACGCATGCTTTGCGACGCGGTCATCACCCTGGTGGGTGTTGACGGGGATGGGCAGCCGCTGAAGATGGGGCGAGCAATCCGCACCGCCAGCCCGGCTCAATGGCGAGCGCTCGTCGTTCGGGATCGGCACTGCGCATTCCCTGGTTGCCGACGGCCGCCGTCAGCGTGTGATGCACATCACGTCCATGAGTACGACCGAGACAACGGCCCGACCGACATCGAAAACTTGACGTTGTTGTGCCGGTTTCATCACAGCCTCATCCACAAATCAGGCTGGATGCTACGACACGCACCAGGCATCGGCGTCGAAGTTCACAAACCTGACGGCCAGATCCTTGTCAACCGCCCTCCACCCAAATCCCGAACTGCCTGAGACACACAGCCGGAGCCGTTCGGAGGTCTGAACCGCCCACAACGCCGATTCACGGCATCACGCTTGCGGCACTGCTTTGTCATGCTCACGCCGAGCGAAGTCGTGTCCAGCAAATCGCTCGGCGGACGAGTGCTGCAGCCGCTCGCGTCACTCGTCAGCTCAGGCGACCGGCGGATGCCGCTCGCGTTCAGGCGACATTGTCGTGGCGCTCGCAGTGCCTGGTCACCAAGTTGGATCGTCACGGTCGTGACGGGTAGAAGTGTCAATGCCATTGGTTGCCTCGGATCTGGTCGTGGGTCACTGCACCCGAGAGCCATTACCGTTGATCAACACCGCGCCCCGGATGGGGGTGTTGGGGATGGCGGATGCTTCTTCCTGATCGAACCCAAGCACCTCGGTGTAGAACGTCCGAGAGACGTCGAGGTCAGCAACGGACACACCGCCGTGGTCGATGGTGAGGTCATCCTTCATCCGATGTTCACCACGGCCTCGGTGACGAGCGCGTGCGTGCGATCAACCGCCAACAGTTCGAGTTCAACCGCCGCAACACCGTCATGACCCTCGCGCAACAGTGCGAGATCAGCCGCACTCGAAATCCACAGTTCGTCGATCACGTCATAGCACTTGGTGCTTGTGCCATCGGGGTGATGCTCCTCGGCCTGCACGTGGTTCTGCACGTAGCGGCTGACAACGCGCTCGCACGCTGGCAGCGCACGAAGTGCGGGCGGGAACTCGGCCAGCCAGCGGGTTTGGAACGTCGCACGGTCAAACCGCAGGTGACGCCGCCGGAAATAGAAGATCTTCGTCTCGGTGATCGGTCCATCAATGACCGTGTGCTGATCCGTATAGTGCATGACGGCCCGCTCGGTATCGGCGAAGTTCGCCTCATCGGGCCGAAGAAACTCTTTGAAGCGGGGATGCGTCATGTTGTGTAGTTGCGCCTCCCGACTATCGAAGACACCCTGCGTCACGATGTCGAGATCGGCGTTCGGGTGGCCAAAGGCGAGGTCGGTCGTCCCGAGACGCGGGAAGTTGTAGGTGTAACGACGGATCTCGGCGGCGACCTCGGTGATGCTGCGGACCAGGGGCCCGTGGACATCAATCAGGTAGGTGCGGAACTGTTCGTGGGTCATATCCCGGCGGCGAGGCGCCAGGATCGTCATCGTCATCATGACGGCACCCAAATGCCGTGGAAGCCTTCATGCAGTCGGCAGGGTATCCGTATCACCGCGACCGGACCAGCGGCGAGGTCGAGTGCATCGAGGACGACCAGGTCGGTACGGTTTTCGGCACGGCGCCCGACCATCGTTAGGAGCCAGCCGTCACCCTCTGCGGCGTCTGGAGACTTGGGCACGAAGCACGGTTCTTCCGCCGCCGAGTCGGGACCGGCGTACCAGAACGACAACTCCTGGGTGTCCTCGTCGAAGTGGCCAAGACACGTGAACGGCGGACCCTTCGGGCCCCACTCGAGCATCGGACCGAGCGCCGGGTTGAACGTGCCGAAGAAGAAGTGGCGGGTGCGGTGCATGGCAAACCGCGCGTCGACGACCGGCATCTCTCCGAACTGTTTGAAGATGGGCGTGACATCGAAATCGGTTCGTTCAC
>JAYTVF010000238.1:0-1723 GCA_043744155.1 Acidimicrobiia bacterium
TTCACTCTCGACATCGAACACATGCGTGATGAGATCCTTGAAGCCCGGATGCTTCACCCAGATATGCAAGTGGCCCGGACGCCACCAGTTGCGACCGGCCCTCTTTAGCCAATCCCCCACCGGGCCGTCGCTCGGGATCGGGTACGGTACCGGCCGAATGCTGCGGATCTCATAGGTGCCATCCGCCGCGGTGCGGTAGATACCACGAAGGTTTTCCTCGCTCTGACCACCGGGTTGCTGTACGGCGTAGAACATATTGGTGGCGTTCTGCCAGCAGTCGAGCACGACGTTCTCGAGCGGATTGCCATCGACATCGGTGACCCGGCCACGGAAAACCACACGATCACCCTCATCGGGGTCGAGCAACATCGTGTCGCCACGCCCACGCTCGGGAGAATCCGCCACGTAAAAGGGCCCGAGGACGGTGTTGTCCGTGAGCGCCTCCGAGCTGGCGTCGTAGGCCAGCATCTCGATGAGGGTCGAGACGCCAAGGGTGTCCGACATCAGGATGAACTCCTGGCGGATGTCGCTGCACTTCTGACCGGTGGCGGTGAGGAACTGGATTGCGGTGAACCACTCATCGCGGGTGACCTTCAACGCACGAACAAGATGATGCAATGAGCTGATTACCGCCTTGCTCACCTCTTGTAGCCGTGCATCTTGCGTGCCGTCATACCGAGCAAGCACTTCACCCAGATGTTCGTCCAACTTCGCGTCTGTAGCCACGATGGTCCCCTCAGAATCGTTTCCCGTTTCCTATCACAGGTTCCCTGACGTTCGCCCCCGCCAACTCCGGAACAACCTCAGGAAACCGGATACGTTTATCCCATGGGGCTCGAACCGCCGAACATCGTGCGCGCTGCGTACGCCGAACTGATCGTCACCGATCTCGAAGCCAGCCGTCACTTTTGGGTTGAGCGACTCGGGTTTCATATCAGCGCTGAGGAAGCCGGGGTGCTTTACCTGCGCGGCTTTGAAGAGTTCGTCCATCACTCACTGATCCTGCGGGCCGGACCAACGGCGGCATGCGCCCGTTTCGCCCTGCGTGTACGCACCGATGAAGATGTCGACAAGGCCCGGTCCTGGCACCTCGCCCGAGGTTGCGAGGTACGCGACATTGCTGCTGGCGCCACAATCGGGGTGGGCCCTGCGGTGCGAGTACAAGACCCCTTCGGCTTTGTGGTCGAGTACTTCCATCACATCGACAACGCCGAGAAATTGCATCAGCGCTACGACCTGCGCCGGGGCGCATCGATCAATCGGCTCGATCACATCAACATCGTCACCGACGACGTCGCCGGCGCGTACCAGTGGTATTCCGACCTGGGGTTCGGGCTATCGGAGACCATCGAGGATGACGACGGCACGCTATTCGCAGCCTGGATGTTTCGCAAGCAAACGGTGCATGACGTGGCCTTTACCCAAGGTTCGTCTCCACGGCTACACCACCTGGCCTTCGCCGTACCCGAATCCCATCACATTTTGCATCTGGCAGATGTTTTGGGCGCCACCAACGAGTACGCCGCCATCGAACGCGGGCCTGGTCGCCACGGCGTGTCGAATGCGTTTTATCTCTATCTGCGTGACCCCGACGGCCACCGAGTTGAGATCTACACCACCGACTACTTCACGGGAGATCCGGGCTTCGAGGCGCTGCGTTGGAATGTGCACGACGAGCGCCGGCGTGACTTTTGGGCCAGTCCTGTCGTGCCGAAATGGTACG
>JAYTVF010000239.1:0-5494 GCA_043744155.1 Acidimicrobiia bacterium
GTGCGCAACACGCCATCGGGATCGACGCCACGGATCGAGGCGACTTGGGCCCGAGAGATCGGCTGTTTGTAGGCCACAATCGCCAGGGTCTCCAGCGCCGCTCCCGAAAGTCGGGCGGTTTGGCCTTCAAGGACGAACCGCTCGACGTAGGGCGCCAGGTCGGCGTGACTCTGGTACCGCCAACCACCGGCCACATTGACCAACTCGAACCCGTGGCCGGCATCCCGGTAGGCCGCGGCGAGGCGATGGCACAGCATGTCGACCGTGGCGACGGGGAGCTCAAGTATCTGAGCGACGACAGCGGGCTCGACGGGCTCGCTAGCGACCATCACGATGGCCTCGATGGCACGAACGGCATCGGGGTGAACTGTGCCGGGAGGCGCGACCCTGTGCTCGGTCTCGGGGGTCAACGGGTTTGCCATAGTGCTTCAGCCTTCGTAGTCGTCTATCGGGACGCCACCGGCGCCTACCAATTCAGCGCCGGATATGCCGATCCAGGCCACCTCGATCTCACCGAAGGTCTCGGTCTGGGCCAGATCGATACATCCCTGCTTGAACAATTCGAGCAGGGCCAGGAATCGCACGATGATCTCTAGCCGCTCAGCGAAGCCCGAGGTGAGTCGTCGGAAACTGATGCGGCCCACCCGTGGCAGCTCATCGACCAGTTCTTCCACCGCCTCCGCAACCGTCAACCGGATCGGATTGACGTGGAAGAGATCGACCTTGGGGACGATCTTGGGTTTGGTGGCACGCAGGTAGGCGGCGCGCAATCTGGTCGGATTCAACCCCTCTAGGGGGTCGGGTGCGAGTTCGCTGTATCGCTCATCGAGACCGGCGACACGGGGAAAACATCGTGCGGCGCCGTCGGCCAGTTGCGAGAGCACCTGAGCCACGTCCTTAAAGGTCTTACATTCGAGCAGCCGAGCCAACAACAGGTCGCGCTCCTCCCAGATCGCCAACTCGTCGTCGAGGTCGACATCGTCACGCCCCGGCAACAGACGCCTACATTTCAGTTCCACCAGGGTGGCAGCGATAAGCAAAAACTCGGTTACCATTTCGAGGTCAAGCGATTCGAGTCGGCGCATCTCGACGATGAACGCATCGACGATGGAGCTCAGGTTCACGTCGTATAGATCAACCTGATCCTTGAGAATCAGGTGCAACAAAAGATCGAAGGGCCCGTCGTACACGGGGGTGTTGACCTCAACTGACACCTTGCGACAATACAAGACCGGGCCTGCAGCGGCACGAATACCGCATGTCGGTCCGTTTTCCTACGGCTACGCTCACGGCGCTATGAAACGCGTACTCAGCTGTATCCAACCGACTGGCGACGTACATCTCGGAAACTACTTGGGTGCGCTCAACCCGTGGGTGCAGAACCAGCGCGCCGCCGACGCCTTCCATGGCATCGTCGATCTTCACTCACTCACCGCCATCCAGGATCCCGTCGCTCTGCGCCGGAACACCACCGAACTGGCCACCGCTCTTTTCGCCATCGGCCTCGATCCCGAGGTGGCGACCGTTTTCGTGCAGAGTCAAGTGCCCGAGCATCCACAGTTGGCCTGGATCATGGAGTGCACGGTGTCGGTCGGAGAATTGCAACGGATGGTGCAGTACAAGGACAAGTCGGCCAAGGCCAAAGGCGGATTCATTCCCGCAGGCCTGCTCACCTACCCGGCGCTGATGGTGGCCGACATTCTGCTGTACGACGCCGATGAGGTGCCGGTGGGTGCCGACCAAAAGCAGCACGTCGAATTGACCCGGGACGCCGCTATCCGGTTCAACAGTCGGTATGGCGACACCTTTGTGGTTCCCAAGTTCGTCGCGCCTGCTGCCGGGGCTCGCATCATGGACCTACAGGACCCGACGGCCAAGATGTCAAAATCAACCGAGAATCCCAATGGTTGTGTCTTCCTGCTCGATACCCCCGATGTGATCGCCCGCAAGTTCAAACGTGCGGTCACCGATTCTGACTCAGAGGTTCGCTTCGATCGAGAGACCAAGCCAGGCGTGTCGAACCTTTTGGAGATCATCGCAGCCTGCACCGGTCGCGACCCGAACGAAATCGCTACCGACTTCCATCAGTACGGTCCGCTGAAAAGTGCCGCAGGTGAGGCTGTCGTCGAACTGCTAAGGCCCGTTCAGGAACGGTACAACGACTTTGCCAGCGATCCTGGCGAGATGGCACGGCTGCTCGCCGTCGGAGCGACCAAGGCCCGGGCGGTGGCCTCGGTGACTCTCGAACGTGCCTATCGCGCGTGTGGCCTGCTACCGGCGAGTGCCAGCTGAGGCCAACAATCTCGGCTGCCTGACGTCAGGCTGGACCGTGAGGCCAACAATCTCGGCAGCCTGAGGTCAGGCTGGGCCGGTGGCTAACAGTCTGGCGCCGACCAGGTCGATCTCAAGTGTCTGACCCCGTCCGCCCGGTGGGAGGGCGGCCATGATGCGGTCCGCATCCTGCGGCGAGCACATGGCTGCGACCGTCGGTCCGGACCCCGACAGCCATGCCGACCATGCGCCTGCGTCGAGCATTGCGTGCAGGGCCACCCGGCATTGGGGTGCCAGCTCGAAGCGCACGTCTTGATGCAACCTGTCTTGCGTGGCCTCGCGAAGCGCACCAACCTCTCCGCTTGCAAGCGCTGCTACCAAAATAGCGGTGTGGGCGATATTAAAGGCCGCGCCTTGCAGGCTCACCACCGGCGGCAGCGTCTTGCGCGATGTTGCGGTGGAGGTCTGCGATGGTGGTATCCACACCACGATGCTGGGCTGAAGCGGCATGGGCACTCGCACCACCCGGCGGCCAGCGGCCGCCAGGCATCCCCCATACACGGAGGCGGCGACGTTGTCGCCGTGCCCTTCCATCTCGCTGGCGTATTCGAACACCCGTGCTCGATGCGACGGCAGATCGATACCTGGGCCGTGTTGCTGAACGCAGGCTGCGACGAGCCCAGCCACGCGGGCTGCACCCGAGAACCCGAGCCCACGACCAGACGGGATCGATGTGCGGACCGAGAGCGGACCGACGCCACCAAAAGCCCGGAACGCCACAACGGTCGGATGGGATTCAGCTTCGACCTTGCGATCCTTACCCGGCCCGAGTCGGCACAAGAACGGCAGGTCGAGCGCGAGGCCCAATGTGTCGAACCCTGGCCCCATATTGGCCGAACTGGCCGGCACCGAAATGATCATGCCGGCCGACCAGCGACAATGGCGTTCGTGACCCGAATGAGTCGATCTAGGGCTGCGGAGGCTCGGCCGTCGTCAATGACCTCTGCGGCCATCGCCATGCCCGATGCCAGGTCATCCACCATGTCTGCGACCAGGAATCCGGCGGCTGCATTCAGCAGAATGATGTCGCGATGGGGGCCGGTAGCTCCCGAGAGTACGGCCCGTGCCAGGTCGGCGTTGCGAGCTGGCTCGCCACCCTGCAGCGCCGACGGGGGCACAAGGCGCAGCCCGAGTGTCGTCGGGTCGATCGAATACTGCCGTACAGAGCCGTTTCGTAGCTCCCAGGCCTGCGAGCTCGCCGTGGTGGTGAGCTCATCAAGGCCGTCGTCTCCGTGCACGACCAGCACGTGCTCGGCGCCGTGACGGGCCAGCACATCGAGCATTCGTTCCGCCATGGTGGGATCGGCGAGCCCGATGACCAAGCGACGTACACGGGCTGGATTCGCCATGGGGCCGAGGATGTTAAAGGCCGTTTGCACACCCAACTCGCGCCGGGTTGGGCCGGCGTGGCGCAAAGCCGGGTGAAAGGTAGGGGCCAGACAGAACGCGAAGCCGGCCTGATCGACACACGGCACGATCTCGGTGGGTGCCAGGTCGATGCGCACACCCAGTTCGGCCAACAGGTCGGCCGCCCCGCACTGCGAGCTGGCTGCACGATTGCCATGTTTCACGACGGCTGCACCGCCACCGGCGAGTACGAACATCGAAATGGTGGAGACGTTGATCGAATGGCTTCGATCGCCGCCGGTGCCCACGATGTCGAGAGCCCGAGCATGGAGATCGGGGGGAAGAGTCACGAGAGATGCTGCTGCCAGCATGGCGTCGACCAGGCCGCTGAGCTCGTCGACCGTCTCGCCCTTTTGCCTCAGCGCTACGACAAATCCGGCGATCTGGGCAGATGTCGCGTTGCCAGCGAGAAGCTCGGCCATGGCGGCATGCGTGTGGCTCGCAGGCAGGTCCTGGCCCTGCATCAGGGCCGACAACAGTGAGGGCCATCCCCCGAGTTCAAGAAGGCTCATCATCGACGATGCAGGTTAGTCAGTCCCCCACCGACTCACCCGGCTTTCATTGCTCGGCGTCAGGCAGAGCGGCGACGTTGCCGGATTATGCGACGCCGTTCGCGTTCGGTGGCGCCGCCCCAGACACCCTGTTTCTCACGGTGCGCCAGTGCGAAATCAAGGCAGGTCACGCGAACCACGCATTGGGCGCACACCGATTTGGCTGCATCGGCTGCCTCTTCGTCCTCGGGATAGAACGTTTCAGGATCGAGTCCCCGACACGCACCCCGATCAAGCCAGACCAGTTCCTGAGACCGCTGCCGTGAAGAAATAGCGACTGCTGCCAAGGTGAATCCCCTAACGCTTCATTTGCGGGCCCCCCGGCACCGACTGGCGTCATGATAGGAGCCGAATGTGCTCGTTACTAGAGGCTTGTGTGAAATTTCTATTGCGGTGGCGCCAGATCACCAAGAAGTTCCACCAGAGTCTCTGACCGCAGCCGTGCCACCACATTCAGCGAGGGATGATCTACGGCAAGATCCACAGGCCCAACCTTGAAGGCCTCGATCTCGCCGGGCGAGAGTTCGAACCGCACCACCGTCGAGATCGACCGAGGTCAACTCGCCCATCGACACCAGGTCGTGGACAGGACCGCGCTGGCGCGCCGGACCGAGGTGCCAGCGGGATTGTTTACATTGCCGAAACACTTTGGAAAACAAGTTTCCATAGGGTCGTTGGGTCGTTTCTACCCTGGGGGAGCACAATGGAAGGTAACACCGCTTGGGTCCTGGTGTCAGCTGCGCTCGTCGCGTTCATGACACCCGGACTGGCCTTTTTCTACGGTGGCATGGTGCGCTCGAAAAACGTATTGGGCATGCTCATGCAGAACGTCTTCGCGATGGGCCTCGTCAGCGTGCTCTGGGCGCTCGGTGCTTTCAGCCTGGCCTTTGGTGGTACGGGTCGCTGGTTCGGTGACTTCTCGCTCGCCGGATTCACCGGGCTGTGGAAGAACGGCGCGTCGCTACCGGGATACACCGGCGACTTCGCGCTGGCCGTCCCCGTTCTGGCCTTCGTGGCCTACCAGATGATGTTCGCCGTCATAACACCGGCGTTGATTACCGGCGCCACCGCCGACCGCCTGAAGTTTGGCGCTTATGCCATTTTCATCGGGGTGTGGTCGCTGTTGGTCTACCCCACCGTCGCCCACTGGGTGTTCTCCCCCAACGGCTGGCTGTTCAAGCGGGGCGCGCTCGACTTCGCCGGTG
>JAYTVF010000240.1:0-1718 GCA_043744155.1 Acidimicrobiia bacterium
CAGTGCGGGGCGATCGCCACATGGTGTGGCAGAGAGTCCGCAGGCGAGCAGAATGCATGTCGCGTAGCACCTTTGGCCGCATGACGCGTCTTCGCTTGGCCGACCGACTCAAGTCCGGTGGCCTGTTGACCGACTCAGTCCTGTCGTTCGCAGTCGGTATTGTGACCTCCGCGATCGGTCTGCTGTCGGGCGTCATTGCCGCCGGACGGCTTGGCGCCGACGGACGTGGTCAGGTGGCCCTGATCCAGATCGTGGTTGCCGCCAGCGTGATACTCGGGGGACTCGGTCTGCCCGATGCGATCATCTACTTCGTTCGCTCAAGAGGCGTCGAAGTTTGTTCGCTCTACCTTCGACTGGAGCGACTGGTGTGCGTTGGCGCGGCCGTTTTCGCTCTGGTGGCGATGGCGGTAGCCGCCATGTTGTGGGCGTGGTTTGATCTTCGCGGAACGATCACCGCCATGCTGTATTGCCTGGTTGTGTTGCCGCACGCGCAACTGATGTTGATCGGCGGAGCGCTACGGGCCTCGGGGCGATTGGCGGCATGGAACGGGACCCGAGTGTTTGCCGCACTTGTGTGGCTCGTCGCGCTGGCGCTGCCTCAATCCACCAGCGTAAGCACGGTGTTGAAGGTGCATACCGTCCTCATGACTCTCGGCTGGCTGATCTTTCGAACTGTCGTGACCGCGGATGCCACACTCGGGCACGCCGCCGAATCCGACTTGAACCGAGCTGTGCTTCGCTACGGAGCGCCCTCTGCTCTGATCGGACTGCCGGTTCTATTGAACGGAAAGGTCGACCAGGTCGTGGTTGCTGCATCGAAAACGATAGGTGCCACGGGAGTATATGCGGCGGCCGCCGGATTGGCAGCGGGGGCCTTCCTACTACCGCAATCGGTCGCGCTGGTCCTGTTCCCCGCTGTAGCCTCCGGGCGACTCGGAGGACGAGAACAAACGCGTCGGATCGTCCGGTTGGGGTTGCCGTTGTGCCTGCTTGTTGGGTGGGTATACGGATTTGCCGGATTCGGGGCATGGCCGTATCTGTTCGGAGCCAGATTCGCCGCTGGTCGATTTCCGACCGTCATTCTATCGGTGGCGTGGGCGTTGGCCGGCTTCAATGCCATGCTGGAGGAAATCTTGCGGGGGCTTGGCCGTAGTCGGGTGCCTTTGGCCACCCAGTCGATATCGGCCGTGAGCACCATAGTGTGTGTGTACGCGCTCACAAGACGGTACGGGCTTGGAGGCGCTGCGTTCGGCTCATTGGCCGGCTTCGCGGCAGGCACCCTTGCACTCCTTGTCCTCATCAAGCGTGTCTACAGCACGAGCAGCACAGTTGGATCACGCCTGGGCCCAGCATGAACGGCGCCGTTGTCGACTTTGTCGGTTGAGCTCTTCGGCGCCCGCTTTGCACAGGCTGCCGACGGTCGTCGTCTGCGCCGTCTCGTCGAGTCGGGCATCGCCACCTTTGGCGTTGGCACCTACGGCATCCCAAAAATCTGCACCTTCCGTGGCTGCAGCCCGAAGCTGATCGTCGGTAACTACGTGTCGATCGCCAGCGGTGCCACGATTCTTCTTGGTGGCGACCACCCGACGTCGTGGGTATCGATGTTTCCGTTTCGAGCCAATTTTGGTCTCGATCGCGCCTACGACGACGGTATGCCGTGCGACAAAGGTGATGTCGTCATCGAAGCCGACGCATGGATCGGGCACGAGGCGCTCATT
>JAYTVF010000241.1:0-5475 GCA_043744155.1 Acidimicrobiia bacterium
CCAAGCTGTTGGGCTATGCGCCACGCCCGATCAAAGGGAGCACACGCCTGTGTCTGCATCACAGTCAAGGTAGGGGTCAGCCCACCGCGAAATCCATCCCCAATACATGTTGCCAATGCCCCACCGCCGACCTGCGCCACGATGCGATCAAGAGGTCGCTGCGCGGATTGTGCTGCGATTTCCCATGAGAGCGACCGACCACCGTCGAGGCTGAGCGCATTCTCCGGGCCCTGCACACTGAAGGGTACTGCTCCGTCGGCTACGGCAGCGCGAAAGCGATGCATACATGGGTCTCCGGGAGGATCCCCAGCGGCTCGCTCGCACAAAACGATCATGGCGCCCAGCGCCTCCAAAAGGCTCAGAACCACAGGGTTGGCGTGCACCGGGACAAAGACCTGTATCGGCCACTGCGACGCACGGGCCAGAGTCGCCGCGGCGATGGCGGCGTTGCCGCACGATGCAATAGCGAGCGATGGGCGATCACCTGGTGGGGCCAACCCGAGCAATTCGGCCACTCGCAGATGCAGCAAGATGGAAACGAGGTGACGCGCCTTGTGACTGCCTCCTACTTGACCCGTTTCATCCTTGACGAAGACTCCACCGGTGGCGGCAAAGCCCAACGCGTCGGAGAGGGCGTCGGCCCGCCTGAACGGTGTGACCTCAAATCGACTGCCGCTCACCTCGCAAACCGCGTCATCGATCTCTCCCACCAATTGATCGATCGCAGCGTTGGACATCTGGTGTGCCCGGGCGAAACTCAGCCAGGCCAAATTCTCTCCGCCGAGCAGCAGCGGATGGTCGGCCGCGCTCGGGCGACGATGCACACCCATCAACCGCAAGACGTGACGGCGATCGGCGATCGAGCTTTTCGGACAACGCCAGGCCCATGGCGTCCTAATATCGACCAGATAGCCACACACCGCGCACCGATAACCGACGATCATTGGTCAGCTGCTTCGAGCCACGCGGGCATTGAACTCGTCGATCAAACCGTCCCATTCCGGTAGGAAGGAGCGAAGATCTCGCCAGAACGATTGCTGTCGGCGGGCCTCGAAGACCTCAAGTGGTACCCCTTGCTGCTCGACCCATGTGTAATAACCCAGGTTGAAGATGCGGGTTTTGTCCCGTTCGGTGCAATCGAGCACGGCTTGCGTTGTGACGTCAGCAAGATGTTCGCCAAACACTTCGCCCGCCTCGACAGTGTCGAACGTACCGTCAAAGCGCCGAGCCACGGTCTTGGTTCGTTCGCTTGGATACAACGCAGCACCGTCTGTGGCCACAGTAATGACGGCGTCATCAGGCCCAAGGTTGCGCACCTTGGCCGTCTTGATCGCCGCGAGCACGTTGCAGATGGACGAGAACCCAAAGTGTGAAAGCACGTCGATGACCGCTTCGGGAACGCCACGGCGGCGAAGCAGGTAGCTGCGACCGACATCGGTATTGAACAACACATCGAGTTCGTCGGTCGCTCGGTCGCTGATGCCGACCACGAGGTCAGACTGCATGACGTTATGGATAAGCGGGATGTGCTTATCGCCGATGCCCTGGATGTTGTGCTCACCGAAACCATTTTCGAGCATGGTGGGGCATTCCAGCGCCTCCACCGCCACCGTCAGCGAACCGTAGTCTTGCTTCAGGCGGTCACCTGCGGCGATGGTTCCAGCTGATCCGGTGGCCGAGGTAAACGCGGCCAGACGAAGCCCCGGGCGACTCGATGCCACGTGTTCGAAAACTCGCCCAAGGGCGCGTCCGGTGACTTCGTAGTGGCCAAGGTGATTGCCGAACTCGCAAAACTGATTGAGGACGAAATTGCTTTCATCTTTGGCCAGCTCATTGCACGCGTCATAGATCTCCTTCACGTTGCTCTCGCTGCCCGGCGTACGAATCACATCCTCAGCCGGGTTGGCGCACCAGCGGTCGAGCCAGTCGAAGCGCTCTTGGCTCATACCCGCCGGCAGGATCGCTACGCCGCGACAGGCCATGATGCGGCTAATGGCGATGCCGCCCCGTGCGTAGTTTCCGGTGGATGGCCAAATAGCTCGGTGAAGAGTCGGGTCGAACTGACCGGTGATCACCCGAGGCGCCAGGCAGCTGAAGGCAGCCAGCACCTTGTGGGCGTTGATCATGGGGAAAGACTCCCCAAAGACAACGATGATTGGAGCGACAACTCCCGTGAGCGAAGGGGGTAGCACCACGTGCTCGGGCACGGGCACGAGGTCGTCGTGGCGTCGGTCGAGCGAGTTGTGCCAGTGCACCCGAAACAAGTTGGCCGGATGGGCGTCGTCGCGACCTACTCCAGCCAATCGGGCCTTCATAGCGCCAGGGATGCTGGACGGTTCAGCCAACTGGGCGAACGTGGGCAGGACGATTCCCTGCGTGCGGAAGCGGTTTACTGAACGCTGCAGGCTCTCTTGGTCAACGACCGAACGTGACAGACCGAGACGGCCTGAAAGGACATCATCGTGAGGACGGGGTGCAAGCGCGGGCATGGTTAGACATTCTGTCAAAAGCAGAGCCCACCTGTCTTGTGAAAGGCAAGCCGACGGATCGGTCGCCTAACGTGTCGCCGTGCATCTGCCGAATCAACCCTTCGTGTTTCATCGCGCCCGTGCTCTGGTGGTCGGTTGCGCCATGCTGGTCGTGTCATGCGCGGCGAATAGGTCACCAGCCACCACGGATACCAGCACAGCGGACATCAGCGCAGCGGTAACATCCTCCAGCGTCACTGCAAAGGCATCGACGACCCCGACGGCGTCGCCGACCAGCGCCACAATCGCACCGGCCACAACCACACTGGCGCCGCCTACTACCCTGGCGCCGACTACTACCCTGCCGGCCACACCGGTGATCCCAGGGATGCCCGCCGTTATCGACCCGAAGGCGATCTACAGCGAGGCTGCCGCTGGGAAACCGTCGCCAAACGTCGCAGGAGCGAAGCAGTACGTGTATGTGCCGTCCACCGACGACGGCTCGATCACCGTGATCGACCAGGCCACCATGGCAGTGGTCGATAGCTACAAAACGGGCGGAAAGCTCGTGCAGCACGTGGTCGCCGCCTACGACATGAAGACGCTGTACGCCAACGTCAGCGGGAGCAACTTTTTGTTCGAAATCAACCCGACCACCGGCAAACCTACCGGCAACACCATTGCTGTACCCGCGCCGTACAACCTGTACTGGACGCCAGACGGCACCCGGGCGATTGTGATGGCCGAGCGAATCGACCGCATGGATTTCTACGACAGAGCCACCTGGACCAAGGTGAAATCAACACCGGTGCCGTGCAAATCGCAGATGAAGTCCATGAGCTTCGGTGGCGTCAACCATGCGGATTGGTCCATTGATGGAAAATTCTTCCTGGCCACATGCGAATTTGCTGGCGACATGATCAAGGTCGATACCACTACCATGGAAGTCGTTGACCAGATTCATCTGTCGAACACTGCAATGCCCCAAGACGTACGCATCACGCCGGACGGTAGCAAGTTCTACGTCGCGGATATGCAGTCCGGCGGTGTGTGGGTACTCGACGCCGGCAAGAACGTCGGGGACAAAATGAAGATCGTCAAAAAGATCGAGACGGGCAAGGGTGCGCACGGCATCTATCCCAGCCGAGATGGCAGCGTGTTCTATGTCGCGAACCGTGGCCACCTGGCCAGTGAAACCGGGCGCCGATCGCGTCCCGGCGAGGGCTCGGTCAGCGTTATCGACTGGCGTACTGACGGCATCGTGGCCACTTGGGAGATTCCCAACGGTGGCTCCCCGGACATGGGAGGTGTGTCCGCCGACGGCACCACCCTGTGGCTGTCGGGGCGGTACGATGCCGAGGTCTATGCCTTTGACACCATGACCGGGGCACTGAAGGCACGGATCAAGGTTCCGTCCGGGCCGCACGGGTTGTCGGTGTTCCCGCAACCCGGTCGCTACAGCCTCGGGCATACCGGCAACTATCGCTGAAAGTCGCGCTGCCCGACCGACGCCGCCCGACCGACCTCGACCGCACTGCCGGACCGCTACTGCCGCACTGCCCGACCGTTACTGCCGCCACCGACCCGCTACCGTGCCAGCGCGGCGAGCTAGGCCTGGCCGAGATGAGGTTCCGGGCTTGAACCTGGCGAGCGAACCTCAGCCACGGTGGCCCACAGATCGGTGGCCGACACCGGGCCGACGAAGCTGGCGCGCACGACGCCTTCATCGTCGACAACGATCACCAACGGCACGGCGTCGATGCCGTATCGCTTGTGCAATTCGGGCCGTTCGCCGAACTCAACGATGTGTACCGATACCTCGCTCGATTCGAGAACCGCCACCTTGGCCGACATCAGTGCGCACGTCTCACACGTGGCTGAGCTGAACAAGGCCACCAGCCAAGGCTGGAGTGAGCCGCTGAAATCGTGACGATCGACCTGCTGGGGCACCTTCCACGTGACTTGCGTGGGTGCGTCGGTGCCCGCCTTACGGCGCAAGAGCCACGAAGCCGCTACGGCGACCACCATCAGCCCGACCGCGACAAGAAGCCGAGTCACGGACCGGCGACCGGGAGGCCGAGTGACGACGACCACGCCGCCGCGCTCCGAAGTATTCGTTCCGCAACGACCTCGACGGTCGAGGTGACGACCAAACTGCTCGGCGACACGCCTTTGTCGTCAAGAGGAAGCCGAATGAGCGCACCCGCAGGCAGCGCAACAGCCTCCAAACCGGGAACCGGGAGCAGACCGGCGGGACTCAGAGCTTTCACGGTGACGGTGCCAGCCAAGCCAGTGACGTTCACGATCGCCAGCGTGGCCTGGGAACCGCTGGGAGCCCCGCCGGCCAGCACCCACTCGGTCGATCCCAACGGCGATCCCAGCTGCAGGGTGGCCAACTGGTGACCTTCAAAGCTGCGGTCGAGGGCCCGCTCGACAACAACTGGTTGATCCGACGACACCACAGTGCTGAACAGTCCCGGGGCCACTAGGGGGACCGCCTGGTCTTTTGCCGAAGGAGCCGACAGATCAGCAACCGCAGACTGTCGCGCAGGAACCAATACCGTGATGGGGTCAGGAGTCGCAGCGACCCCGGCTGAGGACGACCCGCTTGGCACCGGGGCCGGGGTGGCGGGGAACGTTGTAATAGTGGCTACTGCATCCTGCTCACCTGGATTGTGCAGGATGATGCGCTCTTTGGCTGGCAAGGTCCCTTCACCGGCATCGCCATTTTGACCGGCGGCGAAGCGCCATGATGTGGCAAGCGCTGGCGCAGCGGTATCGACCACCAACCCGCGACGGCTGCCGTCTTCACCGCGCAGCACCTGGAACCGACCCATGACGATGGTGCCGCCGCGCACGGTTGCCGCCACCGATAGCCGTTCTTTTCGCTGAATCACCTGGCCGACGTCAATCACGACGAGCCGCCGCGCTGGCACCACGCGACCCTCGAACTTCTTCGTCGGATGAGGCCCGTCCTCGTCAGCAAACGCCAGATCGACGACGGCGT
>JAYTVF010000242.1:0-1714 GCA_043744155.1 Acidimicrobiia bacterium
GAGGTGTTACCGCCAAAGCGCGAGACCGACGGCGAACAGCACGGCGTTGACCCACGCACCCCGTAAAACGTTACTCTCACGCATGAACCCCCTGTTTCGAGAAAGTTACGGAATTTGCCTGCGTTTGTCCATGCCCAGTGACCAAAGTCTCAGGTTATCGCGCTACCGTGCAAAGCGATGTCGGTAGACACAAATCCTGCGCCCTTGGACGACGGCTTCACCATTGTGGTTAAACGAGAGTGCGCCACGTGCGTCATGGCCGTGCCCGTTATCGACGAACTGGTCCGGCTGCAAGGGGCCACCGTCTTCACCCAGGACGATCCGTTGTTTCCTGACGGTGTACCGTCCACCCACGACGCCGACCTATCGATCAGCTGGCATCACGACATCGAGACGGTGCCGACGCTGTTGCGCATCGTTGACGGCAAAGAAGTCGGCCGCGCCCAAGGTTGGAACCGACAGCAGTGGCGAGAACTCACCGGCTCCGAAGCGCTCGGCCACGACCTTCCCGCCTTTCGCCCAGGATGCGGCTCGCTCTCGGTCGATCCCGACCGCGTCCGTGAACTGGCCGTGCGGTTCGGTTCGGGGCTGAGCAGTCGCCGTATTGAGCTCGCCACTCAGGAAGACGAGATGGAAGCCCTTTTCGATCGGGGCTGGAGCGACGGCTTGCCGCTGGTTCCACCGACAGAGGTACGAGTGCTGCGAATGCTGGAGGGAACCTCACGGCGACCCGATGAGCTCGTCGCCATCGTGCCGCCCGATCTTGTGCCGGTAACGGTCGAAAAGGTCGCCATCAATGCCGTCATGGCCGGCTGCAAACCCGAATATCTACCGGTGGTCCTCGCCGCCGTCGAGGCCGCTTGCACCGACACCTTCAACATGCACGGGCTGCTAGCCACCACCATGCCGGTCGGGCCGGTCCTCATCGTCAACGGCCCGATCCGTCGTCGCATCGCGATGGAGTCGGGTGTCAACGCGCTGGGTCAAGGCAATCGAGCCAACGTCACTATCGGCCGAGCGTTGCAGTTGGTGATCCGCAACGTCGGAGGCGGTCGTCCTGGTGAAGTTGATCGGGCCACGCATGGCAATCCGGGCAAACTTGGCTTCTGTTTCGCCGAGGATGAAGAAGGGTCGCCCTTCACCCCTTTGGCGGTGCAGCAAGGAGCCGCTGCCGACGATGATGTCGTGACACTGTTTGCCGGTGAAGGCCCCCGGTGTGTGGTTGATCAGCTGTCCCGGACGCCTGAGTCCTTGGCCAATACCCTCGCCGCATGTTTGCGGGCCGTCCCGCATCCCAAGCTCTTCATCGCCTTTGACGCCGTGCTCGTCCTCGGCCCCGAACACGCCCGAGTCTTCGCCGAAGCCGGCTGGGATCGAGACCGGGTGCTGGCAGAGATCACCGATCGATTGGTCGTGGCCGGTGAAGATGTGGTGCGCGGGGCACTCGGCATCGCCGAAGGTATGCCCGAAGGCTTCCGAGGCACTGCGTTGCCCAAGTTTCGGCCGGGCGGGCTGCTACTTGTGCACGCCGGAGGTGCCGCTGGGCTGTTCTCGGCCATCATTGGTGGATGGGTAAACGGCACCACCGGAAGCCAACCAATCACCGCCCGCATCACCCCGTGGCGCTAGACCCGGTGCAAACCCCTCGCCAATCCCTAAAGGACTTCGACCGATGCCGTTGACCATTCTCGACCCCACCTCTGAACGCCAGATC
>JAYTVF010000243.1:0-1704 GCA_043744155.1 Acidimicrobiia bacterium
AGAAAGGCGGAAGCGTTCATTTACCCTTCTTCTGTACCACAACATTGGCCGGCGGGAACGCACAGGGGTACACATATGTTCTGGTGTCGACTGACGGCATCGGCGCGTGGGGGTCCAAGACCTCGAGCGGCACATTGGTGCCACTGGGGATCTGCTGGATGACGGCGCGCTCCACCGTCGTCTCCGGCGGCGGCGGGTCGCCCGGCATTGTGCTGGGCGGCTCGGTAGCGGTTGTGGTCGCGGTTGCTTCTGGGCCGGTCGGTGGCAGCGAGCCGCTCACCAACTTGGCCAGGCACTCCTCCCCCGGCCAGTACAGACGTGCCGCCTTGCGCGGGCCGGGAACCGGCGCTGGCCAATCCACCACCGGCAAACTGGTATGCGCAGCTTCCATGTAGGCGCCCCAAATGCGAGCCGGGTAGTCGGCACCCTGCACCTTGCCGTTACGACCCATCTCAGCCGCGAACTCAGGGACGCCATTCATCGGCGTGTAACCGTTGGGATCACCAACCCAGACTGCGGTAGTGATCTGTGGTGTGCCGCCAACGAACCATGCATTGGTGTTCTCGAACTGGGTACCGGTCTTGCCTGCTGCCGGCCGCGAGAAGTTGCGCAGGTTGCGAGCGCCCGTGCCTGAACGGATGACACCCTTCAAGGTGGCCACCGTCTCGTTGGCCACGTTGGGGTCCAGCACCTGTACGCCGGGGTCGAAGTGCGAATAGAGCCGCGTGCCGTCCGGCTGATCGATGAACTCGACGAAGTACGGGTCGTGGTGCAAGCCCTGGTTGGTGATGGTCTGCATGCCCGCCGCCATATCGATGGGGGCGAGCGCGTTGTTACCGGTGGCAAGCACACCGATGTTCTGAAACGGCTCGTGGTCCTCGGCAGGCTGCCCTTGGTAAAAATATGCGGAGTGAGCCATTCGATACACCGAGTCGACCACCCGGTGCTGGCCCACCGAATAGGAGAGCCGGATGAACCCGCAGTCGGTGGACGACCACGTGTTACGACCGTTGAGCGGGCCCACCTCGATGCTGCCGCCCTTGATGACCTTCACCGTGCCGCCCTCATCCGGCACGGCGCACGGGGCCGTGCCGTTGATGATGTCGTTGGTCTGCGCCCCGGCCTCGTATGCCGTCGCGAGAATAAAGGCCTTGATGCTGGAGCCTGTTTGACGAGGCACCAGGGTCATATTCACCTCACCACCAGGCTCGTCGGGGCGCAGCCCGCGGCCACCAACCATTGCGCGTACGGCGCCGTTGGTGGTGTCCAGGCTGATCACCGCCGCGTCGATGCCCAGGCTGTTGCCCGGCAAGATGCCACGAGCCTGTTCCGCCTGCGCCTGCAAGACCGGATCGAGAGTCGTGTGTATTCGTAGGCCACCGCGGTACAGAAGCGTTGCCCTCTCCTGCTCGGTCGCACCGAGGATCGTCGATTTCGTCAGCAGGTAATCGCGCAGCGCCAACGTGTAGTAGGTGGGCACCGTGCTGAGCGTGGCGATTGTGCGCACGCGGTCCGGTATCGGCCAGTTCTCCACCAAATCCGCACCTTCTACATCGGTCACCAAGCCCACGGCTTCCAAGCGATCGACCACCTGCGTGAACCGGCGGTGAGATTGCTCGAGGTTGCGAATGGGGTCGTACCCGGATGGTGAGCGCACAAGGCCGGCCAGGAAGGCACCTTCCACCAACGTGAGGGCACCCACGT
>JAYTVF010000244.1:0-1703 GCA_043744155.1 Acidimicrobiia bacterium
CTTGTCGCCCTGTCGGTACGCAACCAGACTCTTCGCAGCGATCTGGAACGAGTGTTACGCCAACGGGCCAGCCTGTTAAAGCAAGCCGGTGGGCGTCTCAGCCCCGAAATTGCATTCAGTCTGGATGTTTGGGACACCAAGTTGGCCCAGATAGCCGATGTAGTCGGACGCGAACGCCAGGCACTGGTGCGTCAGCTAGAGCCGTTCGTTGTGGCCGCCTACGCCGCGTTGGCTGGAGCGCCCCAACCGGTGACGCTCTCGTACGAACCGGTGTGGCTGGCTGAGGGGTTGGGATCGGCACTGATCGCCAGCCGTCATGATGATGTCCGCCGGCAATCCTCCACCGTTGGTCCCCATCGCGATGAACTCGAGGTGCGGTTGAATGACTTGGCGGCGCGCACCCACGCCAGCCAAGGCGAGCAGCGCACCTTGGCCCTCGCCCTGCGCCTGGCTGCCCACCAATTGGTCACCGAGCATCATCGTGAAGCGCCGGTGCTCGTACTCGACGACGTCTTCTCCGAGTTGGATCCGGCGCGCAGTCGAGCGCTGCTGGCCAATCTGCCTCCCGGACAGATCGTGATCACCACAGCGTCGGTGCTCCCTGACGGCGCTGCGCCCGGGCGCATCATGCGCATTGCCAATGGTGCCGTGGTGTGAGCGAAGATTTCACGCCACTCGCGCAGAGCCTTGATGCGGTCATCCGATCCCTGAAAGGCGACGGCGCCATGGCCATCGCCGGCGTTTTCGGCCACTGGGAGGAAGCGGTTGGCGCCTCGATCGCGGCCCATGCCAAGCCTTTGCTGCTCGACGGGGGACGCCTTTTGGTCGAGGTGGATCAGCCGGGATGGGCGACGCAGCTACGATATCTTGAGAAAGAACTGCTCGAACGGCTCCGGCCGGTCCTTGGTGGAGCAGAATTGACCGCCATTGAGGTGCGTGTGGCCCGTCGCTGAACGAAAGTGGTCATTGCGGAGGGGAGTACGACACCCCGAAGCCAAACTGCGTCACACCCCCCTGGTAGACTGTCGGTAAGAAATCGCGACCCTGATCGGGGCTCTTGTTCCGCCCGTCCCGATGGTCGCCTCCCCCCGCAGCACCAACGATACGGAGACGCGCCTTGACGGCGACGAACGACAACACCAGCGGTAGCGCGAACTACAGCGCGAAAGACATCCAGGTACTGGAGGGCCTAGCCCATGTGCGCAAGCGGCCAGGTATGTACATCGGCTCCACCGGCCTCAATGGTCTGCATCACCTGATTTGGGAAGTCGTCGACAACTCAGTCGATGAGGCCATGGCCGGCTTTTGCGACAAAATCAACGTCATCCTGCTGGCCGACGGCGGTTGCCGGGTCGAGGACAACGGCCGCGGTATCCCGGTCGATCCATATCCGTCGGGCCAGCACATGGGCAAGAGCGCAGCCGAGGTCGTCTTGACGGTGCTTGGTGCTGGCGGCAAGTTCGGTGGGGGAGACGGATACAAGGTCTCCGGCGGCCTACACGGTGTTGGTGTGTCGGTTGTGAACGCGCTGTCCGAGCGTTTGGTGCTCGACATCGACAAGAACGGCCAGCACTACACCCAGGAGTACAAGGGTGGCGGTCAGCCCGTTGGCAAGCTCGAATCGATCGGAATGGCACCACCAGGTCGCACCGGCACGTCGATCACGTTCTGGCCCGACACCACCATTTTCGCGGTGGAAGGTA
>JAYTVF010000245.1:0-5381 GCA_043744155.1 Acidimicrobiia bacterium
AGTCCGGCGAAAAGCACGCCGACGAACCGGCGACCCTCGGCGGCTAGGCCATCGACTGCCCGCTGCAACACCTCGACGCGAAGCTGCTCAGTGAGCGCAGGGGGGCACACGGGCGCCGGTGCATAGGCACCCATGCCGCCGGTA
The DNA here is from genome assembly GCA_043744155.1 of Acidimicrobiia bacterium. GTDB lineage: Bacteria > Actinomycetota > Acidimicrobiia > Acidimicrobiales > Ilumatobacteraceae > JANMCE01. The sequence continues at coordinate 145 of JAYTVF010000245.1, forward strand.
TTGGGGCCGTTGTCGCCTTCACCGATGCGCTTGTGATCCTGCGCCGCAGGCAGGGCAAACACGGTGCGACCGTCGGTAATGCCAAAGAGCGAGATCTCCTCGCCGACGAGGCGTTCTTCAACGACGATACGACCATGGACTGCCAGCAGTTCGGTAATAGCGGCGTCGGTTTCGGCGGCACCGTTCGGGAGGATGACACCCTTGCCCGCCGCCAGGCCATCGGCCTTCACCACGACGGCCGCGCCCATCGCTGCCGCCCAGGCCGAGGCGGCCACCGCGTCATCGAACGACGCCGCTCGCGGTCCGGCGATGCCGTGGCGTTCGCAGAACGAGCGGGACCAAGCCTTCGACCACTCGATCTCGGCTGCAGCTCTGGTCGGCCCGAACGCGCTGATGCCCGCCGCGGTCAGCGCATCGACCAGACCGGCCTCAAGAGCGGCGTCGGGGCCGACGATGGCCAGATGAATGTCACCGGCCTGGCAAAACGTCACCAGGCCGGCGACGTCGGTCGGGTCGATGGCGACTCGGGTTCCGGGGGTGCCGGCATTGCCAGGTGCCACAAACAGGTTTGTACAACGGGGTGACTGCGCGACCTTCCAGGCAATGGCGTGTTCACGTCCACCGCCTCCGACGATCAGGATGTTCATCGCAGCACGCCTTCGAAGGCCGACTTCCCGCCTCGGGGCCCCAATTCGATCGGGTAATCGCCCGTGAAGCACGCGTTGCAATAGCCGGTCGTGCGGTCCACGGCTCTCATCATGCCCTCGAGGGAAAGGAACGCCAGCGAGTCGGCGCCGATCAGCGCCCGCAGTTTGTCGACATCGAGTTGAGCCGAAATCAGCTCGTCGTAGGTGCCCATATCGACGCCCATATGGCACGGATGCACAATCGGCGGGCAGGTGATACGAACATGCACGCTTTTGGCCCCGGCGTCGCGCAGGAGTTGCACGAGAGGACCCATAGTGGTGCCACGTACGATCGAGTCGTCGATCATCACCACGTTCTTACCGGCCAGGTTCTCGGGCAGCGCGTTGAATTTCAGCGCCACCCCTTGCTGGCGCAAACGAGCGGTGGGCTCGATGAACGTGCGGCCGATGTACCGATTCTTGATGAGCCCGTCATTGAACGCGATGCCGCTTTGGCGTGAGTAGCCGAACCCGGCCGGTGTACTCGAGTCGGGTACGGCCACGACCAGGTCCGCATCGGCCGGTGACTCGCGGGCCAGTTCTTCCCCGAGTCGCTGACGCACGGCGTGCACGCTGCGTTCATCCCAGGTCGAGTCGGGACGACTGAAGTAGATGAACTCGAACGTACAGCGCGCCTCGTTGGGCACCGCGAAAAGCGGTCGGCGCCGGGTCATCTCCGAACCCTTCAGCGTCACGATCTCGCCCGCTGCGACCTCTTGGATCTCGGTGCAGCCAAGGGTGCGCAACGCGCAGGTCTCCGATGCCATCGACCAGCCACCACCGGGCAGGCGACCGACGGAAAGGGGGCGAAACCCCCACGGGTCTCGCACGCCGATCACCCGATCATCCACCAGAATCACCAGCGAATACGCGCCCCGCCAAGAGGTCATGGTGCGTTCAAGGCGTTCCTCCCAGCTGGTGCCGAGCGCCCCGGCCAGCATCAGTAGGATGATCTCGGAATCGCTCGACGCGGCCAGCGGGTAGCCACGCTGCAACAGTTCGGTGCGCAGGTCGGCGGCGTTGATCAGGTTGCCGTTGTGGGCGATGGCCAACGGGCCGTTTTGGGTTTCGACCAGGAACGGTTGGCAATTGCGGGCGGTGGATGAACCCGTCGTCGAATAGCGCACATGGCCAATGGCATGGTTGCCGTGCAGACGCCCCAGAGAGTCGGCGTCGAAGACTTGGTTGACGAGGCCGATGTCCTTGTAGACGCCGGCGGTGATTCCGTCCGCGACGGCGATACCTGCGCCTTCCTGGCCGCGATGCTGCTGGGCGTACAGGCCGAAGAAGGCCATGCTGGCCACATCTTCGCCAGGAGCGCTCACGCCGATCAGGCCACATTCATGGTGCGGTGCGTCGGCATCTCGGGCGGGTGAGATGTACATCGGTGCCGCCGCCGATACTTTGAAGGCGCTACGGGTCCGGGTGGCGCTCAGGAGAATGGGTGCGTTATCGGATGCGCAACTCATACGTTGTCGGCGGCGTGGACCCCCGCCGCGCCGCGTTCCTGCGCGGCGTGCACCGCCGCTCGGATGGCGGGGTTGGCGAGTCCGAGGATCTTGGCTGCGGCCAGCGCTGCGTTGCCCGGATCGAGCACCACGGTCGACGCTACGCCCGACGGGAGGCGCAGGCTCGACCAGATGTCGGCGCCACCGTAGGCATCCGACGGTGGTGGGCAGGCAATCACCGGCGACACGACCGCGGCGTCAGCAAAGGCCGACAGCGCGTTCGATCGGCCAGCCACGGTAATGAACACGGTAGGCACGCCGTCGGTGTCGTACTGGCGCAGAACGGCCAGGGCATGTTCGGGGGTCTTGTGGGCCGAGGCGACCCGCGAGATGACATCGAGTCCGAAATCGGAAGCGGCGGCGCTGATGGCGCTCACGTGTTTCGCGTCGGAACCGGATCCAGCGACGATAACTACTCTCATGAGAGTCCCTTCACGGCTTGAGTCAGGCGGGGTGAGACTGGGTACGCACCGGGCACAAAGGTGCCGCCGGTGAGGCGCTCGTAGCAATCAATGTAGCGGGTACTGGTTTCGGCCCAGATCTCCGGTGGCATGTCGGGCACCGGACCGTCACCTCGGAAACCGACTGCGTCGAGGGCTCGGCGCACCACTTCCTTGTCGAAAGACTCGGGCTCGAGCCCGGCGGCCAGCCGTTCATCCAGCGTGTCGGCCACCCAGAAACGAGACGAATCGGGGGTGTGGACTTCATCGATCAGCAGCAACGTGCCGTCGGGACCGAGGCCGAACTCATACTTGGTGTCGGCCAACACGATGCCGGCTTTGGCGGCCTGCTCGACGCCACGGTTGAACAGCGCGACGGCAACTTCCTGCACGTGATCCCATAGCGGCCGGGCGACCAGGCCACGAGAGACCACCTCGTCACAGGTGAGCGCCTCGTCATGGGCACCCTGCTCGGCTTTGGTGGTCGGGGTGACCAGCGGGGCCGGGAGCGCCTGATTTTTGATCAGGCCCTCGGGCATGGTGTGGCCGTAGATGACCCGCTGGCCTTCGTGGTAGCGACGCCACAGCGAGGTCGATGTGACGCCCGTGATCCGACCGCGCACGATCACTTCTACCGGCAACGGGTTGGCTTCGATGCCGATCAGCGCATTGGGATCGGGCATCGAGATGGCGTGGTTCGCCACGATGTCGCGGGTGGTTTCGAACCACCATGCCGCCAACTGGTTGAGGACCTGGCCCTTGTAGGGCACGCCGGCCACGACGCGATCGAAAGCCGACAGGCGGTCGGTGGTGACGAACAGTCGCCGGTCGCCGGAGAGGCGGTACGAGGCACGGACCTTGCCATCGCGACGATCAGGCAGATCGAGATCGCAGGTTACAAAGGGGGCGGTCATTTACAGCTCCTTGGCGTGGCGGACACCGTTGACGAACAGGGGCTGACAAGAACCAGCGCGCTCGCCCCGGGTCCATCGGGGATGTTGTCGGGGGAGAACATGGTCCTCGGGGTGGGGCATCAAGCCGAGCACCACACCGGAGGCATCACAGATGCCGGCGATGTCATCGTCGGATCCGTTGGGATTGAACGGGAAGGCGCCGCGGGCATTGCTGCCGTCGGCGCGACGGTAACGGAGAGCTACCTGACCCGTGGCGGCGAGGGTGGCGATGGTGTCGACGTCGCCGTGGAACCGACCTTCGCCATGAGCGATCGGGCAGATTATGGGCTCCACGATGCCGGCGGTCCAGATGCAATGGCTGGAGGTATCGGCCTCGAGCGTGACCCAGCGGCATTCGAACCGCCCGTGCGCGTTGTGCCCGAGCGCTACCCGGCCTTCGGTTGGGAGGTCTCGCGAAGCAGGGGCGGCCGGGGCTGAGACGGGGTCGGGCGCAGTTGCGCCGACGGTTGCTGCGGAGGCTACCGATCCGTCGGCGGCGACAACCGGGCGCGTTCCGGGGAGGATTCCGGCCCGTACCAGGGTCTGAAATCCGTTGCAGATACCAAGTACAGGTCGGCCCGCGGCGACGAATCCGGCCAGCGAGTCGCCGAGCCGATTCGACAACTCCAACGCGAACAGGCGGCCTGAACCGAGGGCATCAGCGAACGAGAACCCGCCGGCCACCACGGCGATGCGGGCATCGGCCAGCGAGGCAGCATTCACTTCGGCCAAGGCGATGATGCGCACATTGGCGCCAGCCAGCGTGAGGGCGTGGGCCACATCGACATCCCGATTCGTCCCGGGAGCGGCCAAAACAACGGCAGATACTGCGGATTTCATGGCTTGATCCGAACACCGACGACGCGATGTGATCGCAGCGCGGTCATGACTGGACCCCAGGGACGTGGCCAGCCCATGCGTGCAGCAGGGCGGAGACGGGCAGGGAGACGGCCAAGCCGTCGGATGTAGCGATCAACAGAACCGGTGAAGTGGTGACAGCGCCCAGCACCACGGATTCGGGCACTGCGGCGCGGAAGGCGTCGACGTCGGTGGGCCGAACTTCCACCAGGAATCGGCCGGTCGATTCGCTGAACATGCTGATGACCGCATCCCCTGAGACAGTGAGCGAGACACCGAGCCGCCCAGCGATCACCATCTCGGCGGCCGCGGCCGCAAGGCCACCTTCGGAAAGATCGTGGCACGAGCGCACCAAACCGGCGGTGATGGCGGCGTACATCTGTCGGTATCTGGCATGAGCGCGCTCATCGGGAGCAGGCACCGATCCAGGCCCATCGATACCGAGCACGGCGTCAAGATGGCTGCCACGCAGCTCATCGCGAGTCTCTCCGACAATCAGCAGTGTGTTGCCCGCCGCTTTCAGATCGCTGGTGACCACATGATCGAGGTTGGTGATACGACCAAGCGCAGTGATGACCAATGTCGGGGGGATCGATCGGCGCTCACCAGCCGAGGTGAGGTATTCGTTGTTGAGCGAATCCTTGCCCGATACGAACGGGGCGCCGTGAACCAAAGCGGCGTCGCAGCAGCCTTCAACCGCGGCGGCAAGGGTACCCATCGTCTCGGGACGGCGAGGGTTGCCCCACGAAAAGTTGTCGAGCAAGGCGATACGGTCGGGGTCGGCGCCGGCGG
>JAYTVF010000246.1:0-5373 GCA_043744155.1 Acidimicrobiia bacterium
CCTGGATTGGGCTTCTGTACTACTTCAACCTGGTGCAGGTGCCAGCGTTTGCCGAGTTCGATTCGGTCGAAGGCGGCGCTCGTGCACGCAACATCGCCCTCGACAAGGTCGCTCGACGGGCGCTGTGGTGGTTCCGATGGGCTGCCGTGTCGACATTCGTCACCGGCATCCTGATTGCGGTGAGCACCAAAGACTTCTTTACCAACAAGGATGCAGAGTTCAACGGCATCTCGATGGGCATGCTGCTCGGCACCATCATGCTGCTCAACGTGTGGGGTGTTATCTGGCGTAACCAGAAAGTCGTTCTCGCCAATGCCGCCAACGTCGTGGGTGGCAATCCTGCCAATCCCGATGCCCCGGCTGCCGGTCGTCGGGCGTTCATGGCGTCTCGCCAGAACGTCGTGTTTTCGGTATCGATGCTCTACTTCATGGTGTTCGCTGCGCATGCCCCCTATCGCTCGGAGACGCCCACCAGCGGCGGCAAAGCGGCCTTCTGGGTCATCGGGCTCATCGTGATCGCCGTTCTCGAGCTGAACGCACTGGGGTTCATGCCGTGGAAGGTCGCCCCCAAGAAGGGCCTCAACATGATGTACGACACCGTTCAGAATGTGCTGATCGGCGCTTTTGGTCTCTGGGTCATCTTCCTGTTGCTGTCCGAACTCGGCCTCAAGCCCTAAATCGTCTCACCGTAGTCTTCTCCTTGATTGGGGCCGCCGAGTTCGCTCGGCGGCCCTTTCTCGCGACCTACGCGATGGTGAGCGTGGCGTTCATCGACTGGCGATGACCGGGCACGTCGCAGTACATCGAGTAGGTGCCGGCAGTAAGCGTGAAGGCCTCACCGGTCTTGCCCCCGGGGCTAACGGCCAGTTTGGTGCCGATCTTGTTGCCGGCGCTGTCCTCGATCTTGAGGTTATGGCTCTGGTTCCCTTGAGAGATGTAGGCGAGGTTCACGATTCCGGCCTTGGCGGTGTAAGCCGTCTGGTCGAACTTGATGTCTTTCGCGTACACGGTGAGGTCGGGCGAGGTCGGTACGGTGTTGGCGGAGGTTTGCGAGGTTCCGCCACAGGCCGCCACCGAAATGGCGAGTCCGAAACCGACCGTGTGTCGGACGGCGTGAAAGCATCGTGAGGTCATGAGAATTACGCTAGCAAATACTTTCTAAATACGCTACGCCAGCCCTTCGTTTCGGTACACCTCGGGACATAGGATTGATGTATGCCCGAAGAGACGTCCCAGCCGTTCGGTCCCAATGCTTGGCTTGTTGAGGAGATGTACGAGCAATTTCGCTCAAATCCTTCCCAGGTAAGCGCCGCGTGGCAGGAATTCTTTGCCGACTATCGAAGTAGCTCACCGGCCGGGTTGCTGCCACCGCCGGCTGCGACCACTGCGACCACTGCGACCACGTCGGCCGCACCGAGCCCTGGCGCCGTTGAAGCCCAGGGACCGGTCGTACAACCGTCGGTGCCCGTGGTAGACGCCGCCGTAGCCGAGCTCGGCGAACCCATCCGCGGGGTCGGCGCGGTGATCGTGGCCAACATGGAGCGCAGCCTCGAGGTGCCGACCGCCACCAGCTTTCGCAACGTGCCGGCCAAGCTGCTCGAGATCAACCGCAAGGTGATGAACGGCTACCTCGGCCGAAAAGACGGTGGGAAGGTCAGCTTTACCCACATCATTGGCTACGCCATCGTGCGGGCCATCGCCGACGGGGTGCCGGTGATGAATAACTCCTATCTCGAAGGTGCCGATGGCAAGCCGCGCATAGTGCGCAAGGCCGAGGTCAGTATGGGCCTGGCAGTCGATGTCGCCAAGCCCGACGGGTCGCGTTCACTGGTGGTGCCAGTGCTTCGAAACGCTGGGGCGATGACTTTCGCCGAGTTCTTCGGGGCGTATGAAGAGATCGTGCGAAAGGTGCGCACGAACAAGCTGACCGTCGCCGATTTCCAGGGCGCATCGATCACGCTAACGAATCCGGGAACCATCGGCACCGTGCAGAGCGTTCCCCGGCTGCAGCAGGGCCAGGGCGTCATCGTCGGGGTTGGCGCCATCGATTATCCGGCTGAATGGCAGGGTGCCGACGAGCGCCAATTGGCTGACATGGGCGTCAGCAAGGTGGTCACCATCACGAGCACTTATGACCACCGCATCATTCAGGGTGCCGAGTCAGGCATGTTCCTTAAGCGTGTGCATGAGTTGCTAACCGGTCAGCACGACTTTTATCACCACGTATTCCGCAGTCTCGGCGTGCCTTATGAGGATGTGCAGTGGCGGCGCGACGTCAGCCCGATCAATCGCGAAGACTCGATGTTGCAAAAGCAAATGCAGGTCGGGCAATTGATCCGCACCCACCGCACGCGAGGACATCTGATCGCCGATCTCGATCCCTTGAGCTGGAAAGAGCCCAAGATGCACGACGAGCTCGATCCGGCGACCTATGGGCTCACCATCTGGGACCTCGACCGAGAGTTTCTGACCGGCGGTCTGGCCGGTCGCGACCGCATGTCGCTCGGGGACATCTTGGGCGTGTTGCGCGACGCCTATTGCCGCACCATCGGTACCGAGTACATGCACATGCAAGATACCGAAAAGCAGCGCTGGCTGCAGGCCCGGCTCGAAGGCGTGTCGTTCAAACTGTCGTCCTCGGAGCTGCGATATCTGTTGTCCCGCCTAAATGCTGCCGAGGCGCTCGAGAAGTTTCTGGCCACCAAGTACGTCGCCACCAAACGGTTCGGCTTGGAAGGCGCGGAGTCGGCCATCCCGATCCTTGACACGATCCTGGCCGCGGCCGCAGACGACGGGCTGGATTCCTCCGTGATCGGCATGGCCCATCGCGGTCGCCTCAACGTGCTGGCCAACACCATCGGCAAAAGCATGGAGGCCATCTTCAAGGAGTTCGAGGGATATGTAGCTGCCGATTCGGTGCAAGGCTCCGGCGACGTGAAGTATCACCTCGGGGCCCAGGGCAAGTACGTAAGCCCGAGCGGAAAGGACATCAAGGTCGAGCTGGCGGCAAACCCCAGCCACCTCGAGACCGTCGATCCAATCGTGCTTGGCATGGTGCGGGCGCGGCAGGATCAGATCGACCCGCAGGGATCGTTCCCCGTACTTCCGGTGCTCATCCACGGTGATGCGGCCTTCGCCGGCCAGGGTGTCGTAGCCGAATGTTTCGCCATGTCCGATACGGGTGGATACCGCGTGGGCGGAACCATCCATCTTGTGATCAATAACCAGATCGGCTTTACGACTGCGCCAGAATTCGCACGGTCGTCGCCGTATTGCACCGATATGGCCAAGGCCATCCAAGCCCCCATTTTCCACGTCAACGGCGATGATCCCGAGGCTTGTGTTCGAGTTGCGAGGTTGGCCTACGACTATCGCCAGCAATTCCACGACGACGTCGTTATCGACATGGTCTGTTACCGCCGCCACGGTCATAACGAGGGTGATGACCCCAGCTACACCCAGCCGCTGATGTACCGCGCCATCGATCAGCGCCGAACTGTGCGCAAGCTGTTTACCGAGAGCCTGGTGAAGCGCGGTGACATCACTATGGCTGATGCCGAGGCCGCACTGGAGGATTTCCAACAGCGGATGCAGGTCACTCTGGAAGAAACCCGCTCGCAGGCGCCGACGACGCAGGTGCGTGCCGCCCGCCCGCCCGCCCCGGTTGGCGTGTTGCCCCATGTCGAGACGGGTGTCGATCAGGCGACGCTGTCGGCCGTCTTTGATCACCTCACCGCGTACCCCGACACCTTCACGCCTCATCCCAAACTGGTGAGGCAATTCGACACAAGAGCCAAGCTGTTCCACGAGACCGGCGATGTCGAGTGGGCCACCGGCGAAGCGCTCGCATTCGGCACCCTTTTGGTCGAAGGCCACAATGTGCGCCTGGCCGGAGAGGATTGCCGTCGCGGTACCTTCAGCCAGCGTCACTGCACCCTTATCGACTACGCCAATGGCGAGACGTGGACACCGCTACAAACGATTCCGGGCTCGACATCGGCGTTCCGAGTGTATGACTCGTTGCTGTCGGAATACGCGGCGCTCGGTTTCGAGTATGGCTACGCCGTTGCCGATAAGAACTCCCTTGTGCTGTGGGAGGCGCAGTTCGGTGACTTTGTGAACGGCGCCCAAGTCATCATCGACCAGTATTTGGTGGCCGCTGAGGACAAGTGGGAGCAGACCGCAGGCTTAGTCATGCTGCTTCCCCACGGGTATGAAGGGCAGGGGCCTGAGCACTCGTCCGCGCGTATTGAACGCTTCCTCACCTTGTGCGCCGAGGACAACATCCAGGTGGTGAACGCCACAACTGCATCCCAATATTTCCACGTGCTTCGCCGTCAGCTCCGCCGTGATGTGCGCAAGCCCCTCGTACTGTTCACCCCGAAGAGCTACCTTCGACGCCCCGAGGCCCGCTCGCCGATCCATGAGTTCACGGCGGGCCACTTCCGCGAGGTGTTCGATGACCAGCGGGTCTCGAACCGTGACGCTGTTACGCGAGTCGTGTTGTGCTCAGGCAAGGTTGCCTTTGACGCTTTGGCCGAGCGGGATAAGCGAGCGGCCCCAGTGGCGGTTGTGCGGGTAGAGCAGCTCTTCCCCTTCCCTCACGATCAGATCATCGACGTGCTGGCGAGTTACCCGCAGGCCCATGAAGTTGTGTGGCTGCAGGAAGAGCCCGAAAATATGGGTCCCTGGCGGTTCGTCGAACATCGCATCTTCCGTATCAAGAACCTCGGCTACGACCTTCGACCGGTGGCGCGAGTCGAGTCGGGAAGCCCAGCGACCGGTTCATCAAAGATCCACGAACAGGAATTGGCCGACCTGATGGATGAGACGTTCGACGGTTTCTGACCCGAATCCGCCCTCAGATACCGGGCTGAGGGGCGCGTTGGTGATTGAATTGTCGGCGTTATGTCGAGACACGTCGTCGTTGATGGATCGAATCTGGCCACCGAAGGCCGATCGCTCCCCAGTCTGAAGCAGCTCAATGAGGCCGTTATGGCCTTCTTGGAGGACTATCCGGCGTCGATAATCACGGTTGTCGTCGATGCCACCTTCGGTCATCGCATCGATCCTCGGGAAGTGGCGGAGTTCGACGAAGCCGTCGAAAACAACGAACTTGTGTCGCCACCCGCCGGGGCCATCGGACGAGGTGACGCGTTCGTGCTGATGATCGCCAAGAAGGCCAAGGCGATGATTCTTTCGAACGATTCGTTCCAGGAATTCCACGGCGAGCATGAGTGGCTCTTCGATGACGGTCGACTGATGGGCGGAAAGCCGGTACCGAACGTCGGTTGGGTCTTTGTGCCCCGGGCACCGGTGCGCGGCATGATCAGCCGTCGAGCCACTCGCGTTGCCAAGAAGGACCCGAAGGTA